>MEWG01000010.1:6770-12509 GCA_001773295.1 candidate division WWE3 bacterium RIFOXYD1_FULL_39_9 | reverse complement strand
TGAGGCCAAGATGCGTTTTTGGAGGTTAGGAAGATGCTTAGCTAATTTCGGGTTCCAGTAGGTGAAATCATAATTATCGAGGTCGCGTATTAAGCCTTCGTTTGAGCAAGGCACGTCTGCCAAAACTTTATCAAATCGGTTTATATACTCAGGATTTCGGGATAATACCGAGGCATCAGACTTTATAAAAGTAACATTTTGAACATTTAGTGCCTGAAGATTTGCCTTTGTGGCGTTTAGGCGGCCAAAATTGTTATCGGCAGCTGTAATATTGGCTTTGTTGTGTGATATGTCAGCCAGTAAAGAGGTCTTACTCCCCGGAGCCGCGCAAAGATCCATAATGTTTTCGCCGGGTTTTGGATCCAGTTCATAGGCCGGAATCATGCTGGATAGTCCTTGGATGTATATTTGGCCTGCTTGGACTGCGTCGTCATGGGAAATGGATTTTTCAGGTAAACTATTCAAAAAGAAACTTTTAAAATATTCCGTATTTTTAACATCGTAACCAAGTTCGAGCAGTTCCTTTGCAGAAATGCTGTTCTGGCACAGACTATTAATTCTAAAGGTCAAGTGCCGGATATGCTGAAGCTCCTGAACAATTTTTTGAAAATGGTCCGGATATACATTTGCAAGATGTTCCAAAAAGACTTGTTTTTTATTTTGAGTGATCTTTTCCATGTTTAATTGTAAATATAAACAGAACGGGCCTGAAAGTCATATAGAATTTCAGGCCCGAACCTAAGTCATTGCATTTATCTTACGGTACTAGTCGACAGAAAGAACCATTGCATAAGTGTAAATGCAGCAATTCCAGTCAGCAGGTACCTCAGGATCAAGGAGAAACGCGAACTGCCCAGGAACCACCCGTAGAGAAAATAGAACTTTCCCCAGAATGGATGCGCGCGCATTCGATCTTCACGATCCTTCAGGACATCTAAACGCCGGTTCAAGTAGTACCAGACGCCAAAGATGACCAGCCACGGTAACAATCTTCCGATTATTGAAAACATAGAATCCTCCTCACGTTTACGGGGTAGCCGGGATCACTACGTCTACACCAGATTCTCCATCTGGCTGCAGAATTGTCATAGGATCAGTACCGGCAGGAAGAATCAGTTTGTCGGTCGCTTTGATAGACGCAGCCCAGGCCAATTTGATGAGCATTTCCCTATATTCAGGGTACTGCGCATATAGTGTGGCCAAAGCCTCGTCCTTGGCAATAATCGCTAAAGCTTGCGCTCGCTCGACCTCCAGTTGCGCCAGTGCGATCTCCAGATCCTTCTGTGCTGTAAGCAGGTCATTGGCCTTCTGCGCCTCGATAACTGCTTTTTCAGCCTCGAGGGCCTGTCTTTCCAAATCGTAAGTCAATGCCTTCTGCTTTTCAAGTTCTTGGATTCGGCCCTGCTCCACACGGATCTTGCCTGACTCCAAGGCCAGCTGCTGATTTGCCAGAGAAGCTTCTTTAAGTGCATCTTGGTTTGCCAGTTCTACATCAAGTCGACTCTGAGTAATATCGTCGAATTTTTGCTGAACCTCCGGCAGTAAGACCACGTTTGGTACTGTCACGTTCTGCACTTTGAGACCGCCGTACGCTGCAGCACGTTCACTGACGTTGTCGTCGATGCACTGCCTCAGCTCGTCGCGCGATCCGCCTACAACAGCCGTATCAAAAGTACGCGCACCTACGCAGACCTTCATTGCCTGGCGAGCCAGCTGATCCATCAGTCCTGCTTGGGTTATAACGTATACAGTGTCCTTGCCATCCTCAGTCGGCTTGGTTTCGTATCTACCAGCCAACAGGCCGTCGTTCAGGTAATACTGCTTGTAGCCGGTCCAATTCTCATTGTTATTCACTTTGTAGAATGTCTCGCCGGTGCCTTCAACCAGATCTCCCAAACCCGGACGACTTACAGTGCCACATACTACAAAACCCAGACGCTGCCTATCTGAAGTGATAACTTCAGGGTCAGTCGCGCACCAAGGCAACTGCTCTAGAGAAACCTCCGTCAGGTCTGCCCAGCGCGCATCATTTGAGTGAATACCGGGGGGAAGAACTGCTGTTACGCGTCCTTCGATGGTTTCCACACCAATGTGTGTTGCGTCGACGCTCACCCAAAAGTAGCCGAAGAACGTGAAAGCGCCGATTACGGCAAACACCACAACCGCGATTACTGCAATCGTCAGATAGAGCCACCACGAACGGTATTGCATTTTAAACATCTCCTTTTTTTCTATTTGTTTTATTGTGCTTTGAGCACACTCGATGGCACGAATAGTACCAAAATTTGCTTATATAGTCAACTTATAGCAATGTCTTAGGGGATTTGTAAAAAAGTTAAGCGCGCTATCGTTATAATTCTTGTGATCAGAATGATCAAGCTTTGCCGTGGCAATTTTTATATTTTTTTCCACTACCGCAGGGGCAGAGGTCATTTCGTCCGACCTTTTCTTTTCCTGACACTACCTTTTCTACTTTTAATTCACGACCAGAAGGATCTACAAACTTCGGCGAGCCTCCGTCTGCGGCACCTGCTGCATACTCTTCGGAAACGCCGGACTCGATCTCACTGTGTTTAAACTCTAGATTCTTGTACACAGGCTCTTTGGCAGGTCGTACCGACACTCTGTCTTTCTGCAAACTCATAAGTCTTTGGCCAATTGTTGAATAAACTCGCGCTACTAAAATGGAAAATCTTTCGTGACCTTCCTTCTTGTACTCAACCATCGGATCTCTTTGTGCATAACCACGCAGTCCTATACCTTCTCTAATCTGGTCCATATCGACCAAATGCTCCATCCACAAAAGGTCAACTACCGGTCTACTGGCCTCAGAAACTATCGCTCCCCAAAGTTGTTCGCCAAATTCCGATTTCTTCTCTTCCCAAATTTTTGGGTCAAAATTAGAGTTCTCCTGCAGTTTCTGGACGAACCACTCTGCGTGTTCGTTGTTACCGTTTGCAATTTCTAAAATCCTTCGGCGAAGTTTATATACAACGTCTCGGTGTACATTCATAACATCGTCCATCTCTACAACATTCTTTCGTCTGTCAAAATTGAAGCCTTCTACCCTTTTTTGGGCGTTCTCGATGGATTTAGTAACAAGTCCTGCCTCCATAGGTACCGAGTCGTCAATTCCGAATCGATCCATGATCTTTTGGATAGACTCGCCGCCGAAAATTCTCATCAACTCGTCCTGAAGTGAAACGTAGAACCGAGACGAACCGGGGTCTCCTTGTCTTCCGGCACGCCCTCTTAATTGATTATCAATTCTTCTTGATTCGTGACGTTCGGTGCCAATAACATGCAAACCACCTACAGATCTCACATCTTCTTGAGCTTTATCGTCAGGAGGATCGCCGCCAAGAATAATGTCGACACCTCTTCCTGCCATATTAGTAGATATTGTAACTGCACCTTTTTTTCCGGCTTGAGCAATAATCAAAGCTTCTCTTTCATGATTTTTCGCGTTTAAGATTTCATGAGCCACACCTCGTCTTTTAAGTAATTCATGAAGAAGTTCACTTTTTTCAACAGAAGTAGTACCGACCAAAACAGGCTGTCCTTGCTTGCTTCTTTCTACTATTTCGTCAGCTACAGCCCTAAATTTACCGGCCTCAGTCTTATAAACCACATCGTTGTAATCAACTCTGGAATTAGTCTTATTGGTGGGGATGACTACAACATCTAAGTTATATATTTTGTAAAATTCTTCTGCTTCAGTGACTGCCGTACCCGTCATACCGGAAAGTTTTGAATACATTCTGAAGTAATTTTGGTATGAGATTTCTCCCAAAGTTTTAGATTCCTGCTGTATTTCTACACCCTCTTTTGCCTCGATAGCTTGATGAAGTCCGTGAGAAAACCTGTTGTTATCAAGGATTCTTCCAGTAAACTGATCGACGATCATTACTTTGCCGTTTTTGACTACATAATCTTTGTCTTTTTCAAAAAGTGCTCTGGAGGTAAGTGCCTGCTCTAAAAGGTGAACCATCTCAAAATCCTCTTCGTACAGGTTGGTTGCCCCGAGAAGTCGCTCTACTCTTCTAATTCCTAGATCAGTTAGCGTTACGTTTCTAAATTTTTCTTCTACTTCGTAATCTGAACCTTTAATTAAGGAGCGTACTATTCTATCGGCTTCAAAGTATCTTTCAGAAGACTTCTCATCACTGGTGGAAATGATCAATGGCGTCCTGGCCATGTCGATCAAAATCGAGTCAACCTCGTCAACAATTGCGAAAAAGTGCTCACCCCAGTTGCCGTTCGGGTTTGTTTGAACCATCTGATCAAGAGAAGCAACCATGTTATCTCTAAGGTAATCAAAGCCAAATTGATGGTTCGTTCCATAAACTATGTCTGCCTTATACGCGTCCTGTTTTTGAACACTCTTTAAATGAACAGCATAGGCATCTTCGAATTCTGTACTTTCGTAGGTTGAATCGTAATTAAACCCTCTTTCGTCCATGATTACGCCAACTTTTAACCCCAAATAGTCATATAGAGGTCCCATCCAACCCGCGCCGTGACGGGAAAGATAGTCATTTGGCGTTACAAGGTGCACGCCCCTGCCTGTCAAACTATTTAGATATAGAGGTAATGTAGCGGTCAATGTTTTACCTTCACCTGTTTTCTGTTCAGAAATTTTCCCTTGGTGTAGCGCTATTCCTGCCATCATTTGGACATCGAAATGACGCATGTTCAAAACCCGTTTACCTGCCTCTCTCACTACGGCAAATGCTTCCGGTAAGATTTTTTCCAGATATTTTTTCTGATCCTCTAAGTCCAGAGGTTTTAATTCTTCTTGCCAAAATCGAGTTTTTTGGAGGATTTCTTCATGAGTTAGTTTTTGGAGATCGTTCTCAAATTTGTTGATCTCTTCAACTACTTTCTTGTAGGACCTGACTTGTTTTTCATTGGAATCAAACAAAAAGTTAAACATATCATTGAGATTATACCATCAGAGGTTAAGTCACTTTTTAATTAATTAGAAACATTAATACAAAAAAGAGCAGTATTCTGTACGCCACGAAAAGGTTTAATGAGTGGCTCTTTACATAAGCTAACAGTACTTTGATCGCTAACAACCCTACCAAAAAACTGCTCATAAAACCACCTAATAAAACCGGGTATGAAACGTCAACTACATTCCAATCTGTGGAAATTAATTTGAAAAATCCTGCTGCAAAGACAATAGGCACGGCCAACAAAAACGAGAATCTTGCGGCCTGCTCTCGTCCCATTCCTGTAATCATGCCTCCCGAAATTGTTGATCCTGATCTGGAAAATCCCGGTAGTAAAGCCAGGGATTGAAAAATACCCACAATGAAACTTGATTTATAACTTGGATTAGAATTAGTTGGTTTGTGAAATCTGTCTGCAAAATACATGAGTAAAGCCCCGGCCATTAAGAACAAGGCCACACTCTCCACACTTCGAAAGGTGGTTTCAAACGTGTCTTCAAACAAAAAACCAATTATTCCGGCAGGAAGGCAGCCAACAAATAGTTTTAAGGCAAAAGAGCCTTCGGTTGAGTATTTGTGAAATTTGACGTTAAATCTTTGAAAATCTTGAAAAAAAGTTAGCGTGATCTTCCAAATGTCTCTCCAAAAAAAGACAAGTAAAGCAAACGCGGTTGCCAAGTGCATCGTAGTATCAAACACCAAGGGCTGTTCCTGCCAATGAAAAAGTGCGGGAAAAATAATAAGATGGCCTGAAGATGAAATAGGAAGAAACTCGGTAAGT
>MEWG01000010.1:6411-6553 GCA_001773295.1 candidate division WWE3 bacterium RIFOXYD1_FULL_39_9 | reverse complement strand
TCTACTATAAATCTACACGCGTCATCTTTAATAACCGTATGGTTTGAAACCGCATCCAAGTCAAAATAGTTTTTTGCTATCTCTATCATAGTGGGATCTATTTCTACACTCACAATATGTGCTTCGGGTAGCTTCTTAGAAA
>MEWG01000010.1:0-6367 GCA_001773295.1 candidate division WWE3 bacterium RIFOXYD1_FULL_39_9 | reverse complement strand
TCTTTTAATTCCGGCTGGGTTTCTTTGAGTATCTCTATTACCTTACCCCAATAGAGACGCGAGCATGCCGGCGAGAAATGGCTGATTGATTGATCAATGTTATCTACGCGAATTTTGCGCGTACCGTTGCTAAATTCCAGGACTTTGACATGTCCGTTGTACTTGGAATCTGTTTCAAAAATAGTTTGTGGTCCTTGCAAACCAGAAAATATGTTCATCAACCCCGATTATATGACATTTTTATTTATTTGGCTCTATTTTCTCAAATCCGGTGTATTTTCGAAGGACCTCGGGAACCAGAATACTGCCGTCTTTTTGCTGATAGTTCTCGATTACTGCCGCTAAAAGTCTTGGGGTAGCTGCAACTGTATTGTTAATAGTATTTACAAATTTTATCTTACCTTCCCTGTCTTTGTAACGTATATTGAGCCTTCGTGCTTGGAAATCCAGGAAATAAGAGTCGGAATGAGTCTCTCTATAGATTTTCTGTGACGGGAACCATGTCTCTATGTCGTATTTCTTTCTCTGACCGGCGCCCATATCACCGGTGCACATTAATAAAACTCTATATGATAGGTTAAGTCCTTTAAGTATGTCCTCAGCAAAACCAAGCATCTTGTCGTGCCATTCAACAGAAAGCTCCTCTCCCTCGGGTAAAAGAACAACTTGTTCTACTTTTGTAAAGTAGTGAACCCTAAAAACACCTTTAGTATCCTTGCCGTAACCACCGACTTCTCTTCTAAAACAAGGGCTCTGACCGGCCAACATCACAGGTAGTTGAGATTCGTCTAAAACCTCGTCAGCGTAGTAAGAAGTGAGTGAAACCTCTGCCGTACCAACTAAAGCCAGATCATCCTGAGTAACGTAGTGATCCTCACTTCCCCATGGGAAATAGCCTGTACCCACAAAGTATTTCTTATCTAGCATGACTGGAACATTCATGGGCGTAAAACCCTGTGCAACCATATGATCGAGCGCATATCTAAGTATTGCCTGTTCCAATAACATACCCTTGCCTACTAAGAAATAGGATCTAAATCCGCCAAGTTTCGCACCCCTTTTTGTATCAATAATTCCAAGCGCCTCTCCGAGCTCCAGATGGTCCTTAGGCTCAAAACTAAACTCTGGCACTACGCCCTCCTGTTTGATAATCGTATTTCCTTCCTCATTTTCTCCAAACGGAACATCCTTAGCCGGGACATTCGGGACCCATAACATTAGCTCATCAATTTTAGCTTTGAGAACTTTTAACTTCTCTTCCATTTCTTGAAGTTCATCTTTTACGTGCTTAGCTTCTTCGAGCAATTTTTGTTTCTCTTCAGGGGAAACTCTTGAAATGTCTTTGGATATGCTGTTTCTGAGATTTCTATGTATTTCTACCTTTTTTAACAGCTCGGTGTATTCGTCGTAGGTGGCTACTAATAGGTCAATATCTACTGTTCCTTGCAATTGCTTGTCATTTAGGGCTTTCTTGACTATTTCTTTATTTTCTTTTATATATTTAATATCTAGCATATACTTTCAAGTTATAGAGGAAATAGTTGATAATATCAAACACTTATTGCAAATCCTCATTATAATGGTAATATAGATTTCGAATCTTTAAAAGTCAACGAAGTTGTTTGTTTGGGTGTTACGACGGCAAAAAAGCCGACTCCCAAAGTACACATGGCAGTAAATAGGCATAGTCGCGTATTCACCTCATTGACCTATTCTTGAGGTTTTGATAGAATCTTCCGCGTTAAGCTATATTGGAATATATTATCGAAAGATTCGCTAAAACTAATTAATGAGTACAAAGGAAATTATAATAAAAGACGGAAAAGTGACTGAATCCTTGATGGGAGGCATGTTCAAGATTGAGCTTGACGGCGACGAAGAAGTCAAAGAGATTCTAGCTGCACTTTCCGGTAAAATGCGTAAATTTAAGATTAAGATCTTGCCGGGCGATAAAGTAAAAGTCGAATTTTCGCCCCACGATCTTACAAGAGGAAGAATATCTTTTAGATATAGATAAAATATGAAAGTACGTTCGTCAGTAAAACCAATGTGCAGAGAATGCAAAGTTATAAGAAGGAAAGGTGTTCTCAGGGTTATTTGTAAAAGAAACCCTAAGCATAAGCAGAGACAAGGATAAATATGGCAAGACTAGCAGGTATAGACATTCCAAATGAAAAAAGAGTAGAAATTGCTCTGACATATGTAAAAGGAATTGGTTTGACCACTTCTAGAAAAATTCTATCTAAAGCCGGCGTAGATGCAAATACGCGAGTCAAGGATTTGAGCGATACGGACCTTGCCAGCATCCAAAGCACTATAGTACAATCAGAAGTTCCTGTTGAGGGCGAATTAAGAAGAATGGTTAGCCAAAATGTCAGAAGACTTCAGGAAAACGGCAGCTACAGAGGAACAAGACATAAGGTCGGACTTCCGGTCAGAGGCCAGAGAACCCGTTCAAATTCTAGAACCAGAAAGGGTAAAAGAAAGACAGTAGGAGGTCAGAAAAAGAAATTAGCTAAGAAATGATGACTGCGTCATCCATTCACTCTACGAGTGAATGAAAGATAAAAACCATGGCAAAAACAAAAAAGAAAGAAACAAAACAGGTACACAGCGGCAGAGTCTATATTACTGCCGGTTTTAATAACACTTTAATAACAATTACAGACGCCGAAGGTAATACTTTGGTATCCGGAAGCGCAGGTAGAGCCGGGTTTAAGGGCTCAAGAAGAGCTACACCTTACGCTGCTACAAAGGCAACGGAAACAATAGCTCACCAAGCTGCAGCGATGGGATTAAAGGAAGTATCTGTGGTAGTTAAAGGACCCGGGTTAGGTAGAATTTCTTCTATTAAAGCATTGAAAACCGCCGGTCTTAATGTTATATCAATTTCGGATACTACACCTATCCCACATAATGGGTGCAGACCAAAGAAAAAGCGAAGAGTTTAATTTAGAAAATAATTATGGCAAGAACTAGCGGAGCAAAATGTAGATTGTGCAGAAGAGAAGGCATGAAGCTTTACCTCAAAGGAACAAAATGCGAGGGCGAAAAATGCACACTTAATAAGAGACCACATGCACCTGGCCAGCAAGGCTCCAGGAGAAAAAATATTTCTAACTATGGCAAACAGTTACGTGAGAAGCAGAAAGCCAAAAGAATCTACGGAATATTAGAAAGACAGTTTAGAAATTACGTTTTAAACTCTTTGAAAACTAAAGGTGTTACCGGTGAAGTTTTACTTCATAATCTTGAAACAAGATTTGACAATGTGGTTTACAGAAGTGGATTTGCAGTTTCAAGAGGCCAAGCACGCCAGTTGATTAGATACGGAGTATTTTTAGTAAACGACAAAAAAGTTGACATTCCTTCGCAGCAATTAAAGGTCGGAGATATAATTAAACCAGTAAGTTTTGACAAAATTCAATTAAGAGAAGGTTTCGTACTTCCTGAATGGCTACAAGCAAATGTTAAAGAGAAGTATGTGAAGTTTTTAAGACTTCCCACACAAGATGATGTTCAGGAAAAGGTAGATATTCCTTCAATCGTTGAATATTATTCAAGGTAATTATTTATATTTAGAAAGTTTTTAAAAAATATGCAAGTAAACATAGAAAACACAAAAATCTCGGCCATAAAGGAAAGTAAAAATTTAGGTATCTACAGTATTGAACCATTACCTACCGGTTTTGGTGCAACACTGGGCAACTCTCTTAGAAGAATATTGCTCACCTCCATTAAAGGTGCGGCAGTAACGCAGATAAAGGTAAATGGTGTAAATCATCAATTTACCACTATCCCTGGGGTAAAAGAGGATGTTGTTGAGTTGACACTTAACCTAAAGAAATTAAGATTCAGACTTCACGGAGACGAGACTGTAATAGCTACTATAAAGAAAAAAGGTCCTGGTGATGTAACCGGTGCTGATATAACTATTTCTTCAGAAGCCGAAGTAATGAACAAAGATTTACACATCGCTACCTTGGCCAATAACAAGTCTGAATTAAATATGGAATTAGTAATCGAGTCCGGCGTCGGCTACTCCCCTATGGAAGAGAGACAAACTTCAAAGATCGGGGTAATTGTATTAGATGCACTGTTCTCACCTATTGTAAGTTCTACGTATGAAGTAGAACCAACCCGTTTTGGTAGACAGGCTGACCTGGACAAATTGGTACTTTCAGTAGAAACAGACGGAAGTATTTCACCAAAAGAAGCAATCAAGAACAGCGCCAGTATCTTAAGCTCATACTACACTCACATTCTAAAGTGGGAAGCCCCTGTAGAAGCATCTGATGAAGAACCAAAAGAGACCAAAGTGAAACACACTGAGACTATTTCAATTGAAGAGCTTCCTTTACAAACAAGAACTGTAAATGCTCTTAAGAAACACGGAATCGAGACTTTACAACAGTTAGCAAAGAAAACAGATGAAGAAATTTCCGATATCAAGAATCTTGGCGAGAAATCAATAAGTGAGATAAAGAAACTGCTCGAAAAAGAAGGTTATAGATAATATGAGACATAGAGTTAATAAGAAAAGAATCAATAGAGATACGGATCACATGAAATCATTGTTGATGAATTTATCAACTGAATTGATTATTCATGAAAAGATCGAGACTACATTGGCAAAAGCAAAGTTGCTTAAACCTCATATTGAAAAAATGATAACCTACGCAGGAAAAGCCCACAAATCAAACGACAAGATTAAAAAGTTTAATGCAGTAAAAACATTAAACAAAAAGATTGGTCAGTCTGAAGCAATTAAGAAGCTTATCGAGGACATTTCCGCTAGATTTTCTGATACACCCGGCGGATACACCAGAATTGTAAAGGTCGGTAATAGACTTGGGGACAACGCATTACTCGCAAGAATTGAATTTACAAAAAATGCTCCTAAGAAAACAACTGCAAAAACTGAGAAAAAAGCAAAGAAAGAAGAAAAGGTAGAAGTTGCCGAAAAGGAAGAAAATAAGGATGCAGAATAATACAACCGTTCCACAAAAGCATACGATTAAACATAACTGGCATTTCATTGACGCTAAGGATCAGACTTTGGGAAGACTGGCTTCTCGTGTAGCAAAACTTCTTATTGGTAAGAATAAAGCAATCTTTGCATACAACATGACTGTAGGAGATAACGTTGTTATTACAAATGCTGAGAAAATAACAGTAACCGGAAAAAAACTCAAAGACAAAACTTATCAATGGTATACTGGTTATCCAAAAGGCTTAAGAGCGACAACACTTGATAAAAGAATGGATAAAAATCCGGTGAGAGTCGTAGAAGATGCAATAATAGGCATGCTCCCAAATAACAAGCTTAGAAAAGAAATGATGAGAAAATTATTTGTATACAAGGGTAGCGAACATCCACATGCAAGCCAGGTGAAGAAAGTTACCGAATAATATATGGCAAGAACAAAAAAAGAAGAAACAATCGAGCAAGAAACTACAAAAACAAAAGCTAAAGTTAAATCTGGTTTTATAGCCGGAACCGGCAGAAGAAAAACTGCAATTGCCAGAGTATTCTTATGGGAAGAAAAAGGCGAGTTTACAATTAACGGCGTAGATATTGCTGAATATTTCAAAACTGAAGAAGAGCAGGTTCAATGGTTAAGACCTTTCCACTTAGTAGGTGTATCACACCCTAAAGCAAAATACACAGGATCAGTAAAACTCACAGGTTCAGGAAAATCCGCACAACTTGGTGCCTTGGTACATGGAATTTCAAGCGCACTTGCTACAGTCAGCGAAGAATTCAGAAGCATTTTAGCCAAACAAGGGTTACTAACCAGAGATCCAAGAATGGTTGAAAGAAAGAAATACTTCTTGCACAAAGCAAGAAAGAGACCTCAATACTCCAAGAGGTAATCATTCACCAAAAAACAATTGTTCAATATCGTGCATTGCTTTCTTTATTGAATGCAATCGTTCCTCAAATGTATTCTTATTTGCCGTTGTGAGCTGGATAAAATCTGTACTATATTCCTCACTTATCTTCTCTAGTATTTTTAGAGGAGGCACGCATTTCCCAGTTTCATAAGCTGAAATAGTCTTCCCTGACAGTCCTATTTTCTTTCCAAATCTTTCCTGAGACATGTCCAGCTTAACTCGGAGTTTTTTAATTTTTTCGGAAACTGATGCATTATATTGCATGTTCTCTTTTTTATAGAAACACCTTTCTTGTTATAAACTTTGCTGCAATATATATTGCAGTGTACATGACAAATTATCGCATCCGAGACTTAAATAAAGATGAAAAACCGCGAGAAAAAATATTTAAGTCAGGAACATCAGGTCTAAGTAATGAAGAACTTTTGGCTGTAATACTAAGGTCAGGTGGTAGAGATGAGTCCGCGAT
>MEWG01000009.1:7699-12448 GCA_001773295.1 candidate division WWE3 bacterium RIFOXYD1_FULL_39_9 | reverse complement strand
CATCTTTGGAGGAATATTGGTCGGAGCAACCCGCGAAACCAGAGGAAAATTAACCGGGCACATGTTCGCCTTCGCGGTTGTAGCGTTTATTGCGCTAGCAGCTGCAGCAATCACATTCGTGCCGGTAAACTGGTATGGTGTCGCAAACACGGCCGCCGGGCTCACTCCAAACTTCACTCTATCCCTTGTGGACATAGTGATTTGGGGCGGACTGATCCTGGGCAGCATCTTCATCATATCCTCAGGCCTTCGCAAACTGCGAGGAATTGCCTCCGCCCGTAAGACATTTGCAACAGGCGTAGGCCTGCTGCTTCTCTCGGGGTTCGCACTGCTTTTCACCTGGATCCTCACGATCCTCGGCTAAGCGCGACCTCAACAAATACTGCGGCTCAGTGGAACAAAACAAAGTTGTTAAAACAAAACTTTGTTTCCACTGGGCCGTAATTGCTTTAAATAGCTAAACACCGTTTAGTTTGCGCACTAAAGCGAACAAATATAGTAGAATACCCCTTATGGAACAGAAAAATATACGAAATTTCTGCATAATAGCGCACATTGACCACGGTAAATCCACCTTGGCTGACCGTTTTCTGGAGATAACGCACACAATAGACAAGAGAAAAATGGTTTCTCAAACACTGGATAGCATGGACCTGGAAAGAGAAAAGGGCATCACTATCAAACTAAAGGCAGTGCGCATGGACTACACTTTTGAAAATACAGATTATCAATTAAACCTTATAGATACTCCGGGCCATGTCGATTTTTCGTACGAAGTTTCAAGGTCTTTAGCTGCCTGTGAAGGTGCGATCTTGGTGGTAGATGTAACTCAAGGTATTCAGGCGCAGACAGTTTCCAACGTCTACAAAGCTCTTGACGCAAATCTCACAATAATTCCTGTGTTAAATAAAATAGATATCGCTCCCGGCGAAACTGAAAAAGTCGCAAATGAACTTGTAAGTACCTTCGGATTTAAAAAAGAGGAAATTCTAGAGGTCTCCGCAAAAACAGGCGAAGGCGTGGAAGCACTTTTACACAGAGCGATTCAAAGAGTACCTAGCCCACAGGGGAGTCATTCAAACACACTTCGGGCTTTGGTTTTCGATTCTTTTTATCATGAATACTTGGGGGTAGTTGCTGTTATCAAAGTTGTAGACGGCACGCTAAGTTCCGATCTTATAAGTAAGCGTGGCAAAATTAAATTCCTGGCAACAGGCGTGGTATCAGTTCCTGAGGAAATCGGGGTATTCAGACCTGAGAGACACTCGGCAAAGGTTTTGGAAACCGGTGAAGTCGGGTATCTGGCAACCGGTTTAAAGGATATACATGCGGTGCGCGTAGGAGATACTGTAGCTCTAGAAAACGAAACTGTAGAACAGCTTCCTGGCTATAAGGAGATTAAACCCTTTGTTTTTATTTCCATGTATCCGATTGAAAACGATAAATTTACACAACTGAGGGAAGCTTTAGAAAAACTTTCTTTATCCGACGCGGCCTTATCGTACGAGCCGGAAAATAACTCTGCACTGGGATTTGGTTTTAGATGCGGATTTTTGGGATTACTGCACGGAGACATTGTTCAGGAAAGACTCGAAAGAGAGTACGCCTTGGAGCTTATTTCAACAACGCCTACTGTAGAGTACAAGGTCTTTTTGACTAATGGCGAGATTCAATATATTAGAGATCCTTCTTCGATGCCGGATAGAGCTAGAATACAAACTCTCGAAGAACCGTGGATAAAATTGAACATTGTATCCCCTTCCGAATACGTGGGAAACATTCTAAATCTTTGCAACGACCGTCGCGGGATTTTAGTAAAAATGGAATATCCCTCTGAAAAAAACGTTGTTTTTGAATACGAACTACCTCTTTCAGAGCTCGTGTATAACTTTTTTGATGATTTAAAAAGCACCTCTGCCGGTTACGCGAGCCTGGATTATGATTTCTCCGGCTATAAAGCGGTAAATGCCGTGAAAATGGACATTCTGGTTCACAATCAAGTAGTGGATCCTCTCTCACACATCGTTTTAACATCTAAAGCTGAGGATATTGGCCGATCTTTACTGAAAAAACTGAAAGAAATTATCCCAAGACAACAATTCAAGGTATCGCTTCAGGCCGCTATAGGCGGAAAGATTGTCGCTAGAGAAGACATTCCGGCGCTTAGGAAGAATGTTTTGGCCAAAATGTCCGGCGGACACCGTGAAAGAAAAGACAAACTTTTGGAAGAACAGAAAAAAGGTAAAGCCAGACTCAAAAAGTTTGGAAAAGTGGAGATTCCTCAAGAAGCCTTCAGGCAAATTCTACAATCTTGACAACTTAGCACTCAGGCTATTATACTGACAGCACTTATGTCGATGCTAACAGACAGGCAAATTCAACTTTTAAGAGCAATCATTGATACATATATTAGAGATGCAGAGCCTGTTGGTTCTGTTGAGATAGTTAAGACACATAATTTAAAGTGCTCTGCGGCCACAGTTAGAAATGAAATGGCACAATTATTCCACCTAGGTTTTTTAGAAATGCCTCACACATCTTCCGGAAGAATTCCAACTAAACTTGCTTATAGACTCTATCTGGAACAAATGATGGAGGAACAAGACTTACCGGTTTTACAAGAAGTCGCCCTTAAACAGAGACTCTGGCCTACCAGATTTCAGCACGAAAGAATGTTAAGAGAAGCTGCAATTGCTTTAGCAGAAATTACAAAAATGCTCTCGATAGTTGCCACAAAAGACGGCTATATTGCTCACGCAGGTTCCGTAAATGTTCTAAACAACAAGGAATTCTGGGAAATCGATACAGCAAAAGCAGCGTTAATGCTTTTGGACGATCCGGTACTTTTGGACAGAATCTTTCAAAACGCACCTTATGGAAATGACATTAAATGCATGATTGAGGAAGAACTTGGTTTGGAAAGTCTAAAGAAATGCACTATGGTATTTACCGAATACGGAGTCGGTTCAAATAACAAGAGTGGGTACATTGCAGTACTAGGCCCCTCGAGAATGAACTATTCAAATGTCATTCCGGCGGTCAGGTATGCAAAAAAGCTTATCGAAGAATTAAACGAAGCTTGGTAAATATCATCATTTTAAAAGCAATAATATGGCAGAAGACAAATCAACATCAATAGGAGAGCTGGAAACAAGACTTGCGGAGATGGAGAATAATTGGAAGAGAGCATTGGCAGATTACAGAAATTTTCAAAAAAGGTCGGAAGAAGAAAAGGGTTTTTTTATTGATTTCGCAAACGAATCTTTAATTAGACAACTTTTGCCGGTCCTAGATAATTTGGAAACTTTGAGTAACCACATCGATGATGCCGGACTACAGATGATAATCAAAAACTTTGCTCAAATTTTGGCTGAAGAAGGACTAGTAGAAATCTCGGCCCAGGACAAAGAGTTTGATGCATCCACAATGGAAGCGATCGAAATGGTGGAAGGCAAAGAAAACACAGTAATTGAAGTTTTAAATAAAGGTTATTTATTAAAAAATAAGTTGCTTCGTCCAGCACGCGTACGTGTAGGATCAGGCGACAAAAAGGAGGAAAGATAAATATATGTCAAAAATAATAGGAATAGATTTAGGTACCACAAATAGTTGCATGGCTGTCATGGAAGGCGGTCAGCCGAAAGTTATTCCAAACATTGAAGGAGGTAATACAACCCCTTCTATAATTGTTCCCGATCAGAATATCGTGGGAGTCGCTGCAAAGAGACAGCAGGTTGTTAACCCAAAAAATACCGTTTTTAGTATTAAAAGGTTGATGGGACGAAAGTTCAACGAGCCTGAAGTACAAGAACTGAAAAAGAACTACCCGTATGCAATTGTCGAAGGACAAAACGGCCTTGCTTGCGTTGAAGTTGAAGGTAAAATTTATACTCCTCAGGAAATATCCGCAAAAATATTAGCAAAACTTAAATCCGATGCTGAAAAGTACTTGGGTCAGACTATTACCGAAGCGGTTATTACCGTTCCCGCATATTTTAACGACTCACAAAGAACTGCCACTAAAGAAGCTGGGCAAATAGCGGGTTTTGAAGTTAAAAGAATTATAAACGAACCTACTGCTGCAGCTCTCGCATACGGATTGGATAAAAAGACTAACGAAAAGATCGTTGTTTACGATCTTGGAGGAGGTACGTTTGACGTATCCGTACTAGAGATTGGCGACGGGGTTTTTGAGGTTAAGGCAACTAACGGCGACACTCACTTAGGCGGAGATGATTTCGACAGCAAAATTATCGCTTGGTTAATTGCAGAATTTAAATCTGAAACAGGAATTGACTTAACAGGCGACCGACAAGCAATGCAGAGGCTAAAGGATGCCGGTGAAAAAGCCAAAATCGAGCTGTCTTCTACCACAGAAACTGAGATAAGTATTCCATTTATTACTGCCGATCAAACCGGCCCTAAACACTTAAACAAAAAGTTAAGCCGCGCCAAATTAGAACAATTAGTGGAAGACTTGCTTCAAAGAACAATTATTCCAATTGAAAACGCCTTAAAAGATGCGGGCCTCTCAAAATCCGACATAAACGAGGTCGTCATGGTTGGAGGAATGACCAGAATGCCAAAAGTTAACGAACTGGTAAAAGCTTTCTTCGGAAAAGAACCTCACAAAGGAATAAATCCGGATGAAGTTGTCGCAGTTGGAGCTTCTATTCAAGGGGGTGTCTTGGGCGGCGACGTCAAAGATATATTATTACTAGATGTTACACCGTTAACGCTTGGGCTAGA
>MEWG01000009.1:0-7670 GCA_001773295.1 candidate division WWE3 bacterium RIFOXYD1_FULL_39_9 | reverse complement strand
TCAAACGAAACACAACTATCCCAACAGCAGCTTCACAGGTGTTTTCTACTGCAGCGGATAATCAAACTAGCGTAGAGATTAATGTTCTCCAAGGTGAAAGAGAAATGGCTGCGGATAACAAATCACTGGGTAGATTTATTTTAGACGGCATACCACCTGCGCCAAGAGGAATGCCTCAGGTAGAAGTTACTTTTGATATTGATGCAAACGGAATCTTGCATGTAACTGCAAAAGATAAAGCAAGTAACAAGGAACAAAAGATCACAATACAAGGCGGAACCGGATTAAATAAAGATGAGATTGAGAAAATGGTTCATGAAGCTGAGCAGCACTCTTCGGAAGATAAGAAACGCAAGGAGCTTGCAGAAACAAAAAATGCAGCTGATACCTTAACCTATACTGCAGAAAAAGCCTTAAAAGACGCTGGCGATAAAGTATCTGCCGAACTTAAAACTGAGGTAGAGGGAAAAATAAAAGAGATTAGAGATGTTCTGCAAACCGCGGGTGTTGAGGAATTAAAACAAAAAACCCAAGCTTTGTCTGATGTACTCTCCAAGATCGGTCAGCAAATGTACGGACAAGGCCAAGGCGGAACTGCACAGCCTGAACAGCCAAATCAAGGCGAACCTAACGGACCTGATAACAACACGAGCAACGACGGACCTGTTGAAGGCGAGGTTGTAGAATAGAATAGAATAAACTAAAACCAAGAGCGCAAATTTATTGCTTTCTCGCTTTGGCTTGTTCGTTCCGGGTCATAAACGACCCATCTTCGTCTCCAAGTTCTGGGGCTTCCCATCCCTTGGTTCCTCCGTGTTTACCTTTGGGGGCTTTTAATTGCCTGTCGCCGTCGGCCGGCATCTCTTCTGATGAAGAGTCCTTTGTGCTTGAGAAAATTTCTTCTACTTCTTCTCCGGATTTTTTGTCTTCAGTTGGGGTTTTGTCTTCCAAATCAAAAGTTTCGTCCATTCCCGATGCGCCTTCTATATTATGTAAGTTTCCGTCCATAAATTCCTCCTAAAATTAAAATAACTAATGTCACTATTTTACACGATTGAACAGTAGAAACATAAGTGCTATCTTGAATGTAATGGATATACAAACCATATTAGTCTTTTTGCTTGCTATACTCACCGTTAATCTTATTGCCGTCGGGATCTATGTAATTCTAGTTTTAAAAGAATTCAGAGAAACCGTTAAGAAAGCCAATATGGTTCTTGATAATGTACATGAAGTAACTGATGCGGTGGCTTCTCCAATTACTTCTATTGCCGGAATAATAGCCGGTGTTACTGAAAGCGTTAAGGCGGTCAAGGCTATAAGTAGTTTGATAGATGGTTCTAACAAGGAGGAAAGATAATATGTGTGAAAAACATCACGGTCCTCACGGTCCTCGCGGGCATCACGGACCGCGTAACGACAACTCGTTTTTAACAGGAGTTTTGTTTGGTGCTGCAGTGGGAGCAGTACTTGGTATGCTTTTGGCTCCAAAATCCGGTAAAGAAACTCAACAGGACTTGAAAGAAAAATCCGAGGATCTTGTAAAAAGAGGCAAAGAAAAAGCTTCGCAGATTCGTGAGCAAGTAGAACCGGTTGTAAATGAGATCAGAGAAAAGTCAGGTCCTGCACTTGAAAAAGGAAAAGTACTTGTGGCAGACTTACGTACAAAAATGGAAGATCTTAAAAATAATATGGAAAACGAAATGGATTTTCCTGAAAGTAAGCCAAAGAAAAACTTTTTCAAAAAATCGATCTAAAGATTTTTTAACATTCCCACATTTTTTATGTTTAATCCACAGAACGGACTGGTAATTTATCTACCGCAATCGTAGAATTAAAACGTATGCCCGATAACAAGAATCCTTACTTACAACAATTTCAGCCAAACAATGACCCGGCTGCTCCGGTTCAGCCTAGCGGCGATCTGACCTATGTTCCGACAACTCCGGAGGTAGCGCCGCCAACAAAACCTGAATCTACTGGTGCGTTTACCGAAACAGCGCCGTCAGTTGAAGTACGACCGACACCTGAGGTACTGGGTCAACCGCCGGCTCAGCCAGATCCTCAAGCAACTACGGATACAATAGCTCCGGCCACGACAGTTCATAAAAGTCAGCCTAAACCTAACATACAAGATAAAACGGCGGAAGTAGCGCCTCTGCATCATGTACAAAACGTACACGATAAATTAACTTCAATTGCAGATACTGAGGAAGAAGAATTTATTTCAGAAGTAGAGACTGCCCATGGACATAAGTGAGCTTTTATATAACGCATTCTGGATATCTTTTTATCTGTTTATCCTGGTTCTATTCATTCTAGGAATAGTAATTGTTATTGCCAACTGGAAAAGGAAAAAGAATGAACAGAAATATGCTTACAATTTAACTTTCTTACAGATAAAACTTCCGGCCGACAATGAAATAGAAGTAAAGGCTGCAGAACACATGTTTTCAAACCTGATGGGTTTTAAAAAAGGGATGTGGCGTTCGCTTTTTTCCGGCCAGTACAGAATATCTTTTGAGATTGTTTCCAAAGTAGATGGCATAGGTTTCTATGTGGTTGTACCTGATGAAATAGCTAGTTTAGTCGAAAAACAAATCAACGCTGCTTATCCTTCTGCAGAGATAGATCTGGTAAACCCGCATGAAATTTGGGATAGAGGAGAATATACAGAGGTTGCGGAACTAAAATTAAAAGGTCCTTCTTACTACCCAATCAAAGTTTACGAAGATCTAAAAAACGACCCTTTGAGCTCCACGACCAACAGCATGAGCAAACTCGGAAACGACGAGGTTGTGGCAATTCAATACATTATTCAGCCGGCACCGGATTCATGGAGACACATGGGACAGAGTTTTATGAGCAACGTGCGTCAGCGTGCCGCGGACCCAAATAAACAAACTAACATTGATTCTTCGTTTTTAGAGGGTGTAGAAAAGAAAATCGGCCAACAGGGTTTTTATACAAAAATCAGAGTAATTGCACTTGCAAAAGATAAGGTTGCGGCACAAGGACATATTCAAACAATTCTGAGTGCTTTTGAACAATTCACCGAGGTAAATTACAACAGGTTTGTTGCCAGAGGAGGGCTCTTCTTTTCCAGGAAAAAAGTAATAGATGATTTTATTTATAGACGAATGCATGTTAAAGATTGGTTTATTCCCGTTATGGGATTTCAGATCTATAAAAATACTTCAATTTTAAATATTACGGAGCTTGCGTCTGTTTTCCACTTCCCGAATAAAAACACCGGCACTCCAAATGTACTCTGGCTCACTGCCCGAAGAGCTTCGGCACCGACAAATATTCCGGAGGAAGGTCTGTATCTCGGTAAAAGCATTTTCCGCGCGGTAGAAAAAGATATCCGTATTTTGCAGGATGACCGAAGAAGGCACTTTTATATTCTTGGGCAAACAGGTACTGGTAAATCTCAGCTCATGATGTCTCTGGCACTTCAAGATATTAAAAACGGCGAAGGTATTGCAATAATCGATCCTCACGGCAGTGATATTGACGAACTTTTGACTAAAATACCGCCGGAAAGAGAAAATGACGTGATTTTATTTGACGCCGCGGATACAGAGCGCCCGATGGGATTAAATATCCTAGATGCATCCTCTGAGGAAGAAAAACACATGGTAATAAACGCGTTTATTGCGCTTCTTTACAAAATGTACGACCCGAACCACTCGGGAATTATGGGACCGCAGCTTGAAAGAACCATTAGGAACGTCATGTTAACAGCTATGGTAGATCCCACAAGTACAATGGTTGACGTTTTACGCTTGTTAATTGATCCGAAGTACGCCCAAAAATTTATAGATAAGCTGGACGATCCCCTGATCATTAGGTACTGGACAGACGAAGTTGCGAAAACAAGTGATTTTCACAAAAGCGAAAAGATGGGGTATATGGTATCCAAGTTCGATAGGTTTGTAACCGAAAAACTAATGCGAAATATTATCGGACAGCCAAAATCTGCGATACATATTCCAACGATAATGGCTGAAAAGAAAATTCTGCTTATAGATCTTGCAAAAGGAAAAATAGGTGAAGAAAATTCAACATTCCTTGGGCTGCTTTTGGTACCAAAAATTCTTGCCGCTGCGCTAAATAGGCACAAGCTGCTCGGCAGAGAAGAGTTCCCTGACTTTTACTTATACGTCGATGAGTTTCAAAATTTTGCTACTACAGATTTTGCCACAATTTTATCTGAGGCACGAAAATATAAATTGAATCTTACTGTCGCCCACCAGTTTGTAGCGCAACTTCAAGACGAAATTAAAAATGCTATATTCGGAAATGTCGGAACAATGTGCGTTTTTAGAGTAGGAACCGACGACGCAGAGTACATGGAAACATATTTCCAGCCTACTTTTACCCAAGCTGATTTAGCCAACCTTCCCAACGGCAATTATTACACCAGACTTCTTATAAAAGGCCATCCGACGCCGCCATTTTCGGTAAAAATTGACTGGGATTTTATAAATTCGCACAAAAAGGAGTCTGCAACAGCGGATAGAATAAGAGAAACATCACGAATGAGATACGGAACTCCGGTTAAAGAGGTGGAGGAGTACATTAACGCACGAGCCGGACTAAACGAGACCCAAGCCCCTCCTGCAGAACCGGCAAAACCTGCAAATCCATTTACAAAAGCGGCGATGCCCTTTTAAACAAAACGTATAGGATGTGCAAAAGTGCGAGTATGTTTATATAATGTTATCAATAGATATGTTAAAGTTGCCCTTTTTCTCTAATCAAAAAAGCGATCCCACAAAATTTTTAACAGTTAATTTCAATACTGATAATGTAAAGTGCTTGGCGCTCTACAGAGAAAACGGCGGTGTGAAGATTATAGGATCTGGCAAGGGACTAATCGATCCGGGTAGTGTGCGCTCGGGAAATATAATTGCAAAAGAAAATGTAACTAATGCTCTAGTCACTGCTGTTGCAGAAGCTACCGCAGAGCTGGGTGAAAATATTAACAGTGTAATTTTTGGAATTTCCGGGGATCTGTGCCTTGGACAAATGACAACGATTAAAGCCAAAAGAAACGGTGAATTTCCTATTTCGAAAAAAGAGATGAACAATCTGTATGCGCGGATAAACGACGCGGCATATATTCAAGCACAAAACGAATATCTCCAAATTACGGGTAACTCTGAGGTTAATTTAGAAATTGTCACCTCCTCAAATGTATACATCAAACTTGATAATCAACGGGTGCCTTCGTTGGAAAACAGGCACGGCGCAGTTATAGAGACTGCGGTGTTTAACGCCTTCGTACCAGAATTTCACATAAACACACTGCAGAATCTGGCAAAGAAATGCCAGTTACAGATTATGGCCATCGGTTCCGAAATGTACGCTTTAGTACAAACTATCCTTAGTTCCCACCACGATTTAAACGATTTTATAGCAATTGAAGTGGACAGTGACTATACAAATGTTGCTGTAATATTTGGAAGAGGTATCGTAGCAACCAAAAATCTAAATATAGGTTACAAACATTTTGTTGAAGGAGTAAGCGAGCGCATGGGGCTCACGATGCGGGAAGCGGAGAGAGTTCTCAAAAGCTACATAACCGGCAAACTTACTGAAAAAGAAGGGAATATTGTAAACAGCGCCTTGAAAACAACTCTGGAAATTTGGCTAACCGGACTGGAACTTTTATTCAGCGAGTATACCGGTGTAAAAACATTTGCATCGAAAATATTTATTACCGGGGAAGGCGCGGATGTTCCGGAATTGTGGGAAATAATTAAAACAGATGCATGGGCGCGAGGAGTTCCGTTCAAAGAAGCGCCTGATTTCGAAAAGTTAACATTTTTAGATTTAGGAAAAGTAACAGACGGGACCGGAAAAGTAGCTTCTTCTGAATGGCTTACCACAGCTTCCCTGTCTCTTATTTATTTAGAACTCGAGGGTCTGCTGAATGACTAAACTAACCTTAGAAATTTACGATGATGTAGTTGCTACTTTAAGCAAAATTAGTAATCTTAATGACTCTGGCGTCGAGTTGGAAATTCCCGAAGGTTCCGTGCTTTTTGACAACATCCTTAATCTGAAGGTAATAAGCAAACACGCAGAAAAAAACGGTCTAACAGTTCATTTTTATACACAGGATGAGACGGGAAACACGCTTATAGAAAATATGGAAGACGGTACTGACGCGCTTTCCGGTCAGATGAACCACATAGACGGTGCCTATCCTACTGAAAATTTTGCTAAAATTTCCGAAAGAAAACTGCGAATGCCAAAATTGCCAAAACTATCGATACCCCAATTTAATCCGAAATTCCTCAAAATTTTTATCGCAGTTTTAGTTCTAGCCCTGCTGGGATTTTGGTTGATCAGCAAAAGCTCAAATAAACTTAAGGCGACTGCAAAAATAATTGTCAATTCTCAACCACTTGCGCGAAGCGTAACGATAAAGGTTAAATCCGAAACCGAATCGTCCGCTCAGTCTAAAGTTCTTCGTGGAACAATTGTCAAAACAGCTGTTGAGCAAAATAAAGAAATAGATGTTACAGGAGAAAAACTTGTCGGTAAAAAAGCAACCGGCAAAGCCTTAATTTACAACAAAACAACATCAGAAAAAGAATTTGATAAGGGAACGGTACTTACCTTTGACAGGGATGAGGGTGACCTTAATTTTGTAACAAAGGGGGGTGTAACTGTTCCTGCCGCGGCACCGACAGATCCCGCAGATCCGGCCAGCCCCATAACACCGGGAAGTGCTGAAGTTGAAATCGAGGCACAGAACATAGGCAGCGAGTACAACCTTGCGAAAGACAAGACTCTCGAAGTAAAAGGGCAGAAAAAGGCGGATTTTGAAGGAAAAATTCAAACTGAAACTACCGGCGGTAAAAGTGAAAAAGTAAAAATTGTTGACGCCGCAGACAAGAAAAAACTGATCGACGAACTCTCTAAAGAAATAACAGAACAATCTACCGCATCATTAAACGCCAAGGTATCCTCTTCGCAACAACTGATTAACGGGTCTCAAAAACTAACTGTACTTAAACAGACGTTTAATCACGAGGTGGGTGATGAAACCGATAAACTTTCGCTAAGTCAAACCGGAGAAGTAGAAGGTCTGGTGTATCTTAAAGATGGACTCGATAATCTTTTAGATGAATTACTAAAAGAATTTGTACCGGAAGGATACGAGCTGTCGGATAAAGAAAGGGAAATAAATGTAGAAGTTCTAGGAAATTCTTCAAACAGCGTCTTGTCTTCGACAGAAGCTGACATACAGGTCACGCTTAAAACTTATGTTGTTCCTGCTGTAAACGAAGACGAAATAAAACAAAATTTAATGGGCAAGACCCCTGCGGATGCTCAAAAATACTTGGGAGGAATCAGCAACATAAAAACGTACGAATTTAATCTTTCACAAGGGCTTTTGCCGTTCAGCACTCGTGTACCAAAGAATCCCGATCAAATTGAAGTAATTATTGAAAGGGAATGACATGGAAAAAAAAGCCATAAGAGATGAGGTTTTAGTAGGAATCGATTACGGCGAATCTAATATCGGACTCGCTTTAGGCAGAAACGGCATTGTCACTCCTATAAAAATTGTAGACGGCAAAGATACCCACAGAGCGATCAATGATATCTTCAGATTTGCTATAGAAAACAAGGCAGATAGATTTATCATG
>MEWG01000008.1:67954-68325 GCA_001773295.1 candidate division WWE3 bacterium RIFOXYD1_FULL_39_9 | reverse complement strand
TGAGAGTGGAACTTTGATTTCAGAAATACCATCACCCAGAGACAGGTTAATTTTAGAAATATCCAAATCTGATTTATTTTTAAACGTGGCATTTGAAACTATAACTTTTTTCACAGAAACCGACTGTGCTTTATTATCAAAATTGACTATATCAAATTTAATTGATGGTATTTCAACGGAAAAAGCATCTTCTTTTATCGTCAGGTTTTCAAATACTCCTTCACCTGATATGTTCAAATCTTTTTGTGAAATTGTGCCATAACCGTTAAATCGATTGATAAATAATGAATCAATTTTTTTAATAGCGGAAAATTGTTTTATAAGCAGTGGATTTATTGAATTGAGTGAAAGCCGGGTAATATTCAAAGTAT
>MEWG01000008.1:55214-67925 GCA_001773295.1 candidate division WWE3 bacterium RIFOXYD1_FULL_39_9 | reverse complement strand
GCGATAGTTGGGTTGTATCAGAAGCAAACGGAGTAAAAATCGGTTTGTTTACAGAAATATCCGCAGAGCTTGAGCTGGAAGGAAAACTAAGGGAATTTGTCAGAAAAATTCAAGAACTTAGAAAAGAATCTGGACTGTCCGTAAGCGATATTGTAGGTGTTGTTTATGAATCAAACGATCAGAATAAAGCTATTGTAGATAAGTATGCTGACGAAATTAAGAAAAAAGTGTCTGCGAATTCTTTAATAGCAGGCGACACATTTTCTATTAAAAGATAGCGTTTAATGTCTTATACCAAGAAACTAAATTTTTTCTTGCTGTTATTTCCTATTTTGATTTTTTCATTAAGTTACGCGGTTTTAGTTTCCACAGCACCCGAAAGAGCTAGAGAACAACTTCTCTTCTTTGGTATAGGTTATGTACTTTTTGTTGCCGTAACTTTCATCGACTACAACTTTTATAAATTCTTCTGGAAACACATTTATGCTCTTACACTGTTTACACTTGTACTAACGCTGTTTTTTGGAGAAACAAGACTGGGTGCAACAAGATGGCTTAATCTTGGTTTTATCTCATTGCAAACTTCTGAGGTAGCCAAAATAGGATTGGTGTTTATGCTTGCAGGTTTTATAAGTGAACATCAAGATGTTTTTAAGAATATAAAGATTTTTTTAAGACTTGTATTATTGTTGATTCCATTATTTGCACTTGTTTTGATTCAACCGGACTTAGGTTCGACAATAGTACTTTTTACAGTTGCGGCAGGGATTTTATTTTACGCAGGATTAAGTAAGTTTTACATTTTGGGCGGTTTGGCATTATTTGGAGTTTTTTCTACTCCATTGTGGAATCTTCTTCATGAATATCAAAAGTTTAGAATTCTTGTCTTTATAAATCCGTCACTAGACGTTTTAGGCCGTGGTTACAACATAATACAGGCACTTATTGCAGTGGGTTCCGGAGGACTTTTGGGTAAGGGATTTGGCAGAGGTACACAAACTCATCTAAATTTTCTACCTGTTTACTGGACTGATTTTATTGTTGCCGCATTTGCCGAAGAATGGGGATTGTTTGGATTAATTATGCTTTTCGTAATCTACTTTTTATTTTTAGCAGTTATTTTATTTTGTGTTTACTCTACTCAAAATTCTTTTGCGGAACTGCTTGGTATTGGTGTGTTTTTTGTATTTTTCATCCAATTTATTATTAATGTTGGAATGAACTTGGGATTATTGCCAGTCACAGGTGTTACATTGCCTATTTTTTCACACGGCGGAAGCTCGCTTTTGGGGTCTTTTTTGCTTTTGGGAGTTGTCGGAAATGTATGGATGAACAGGAGAGTAAAAACCTGATTTATGATATATTTATCATATGAATGACTTAGTTGTTTCTATTAATAAAAATGTACTTAAGCTCACAGCTATCATAAATGACTCACTTCAAAGTTTTTCGATCGAAACTCCTAAAGATTCAATTAATGATTCAAAAATAGTTAATGTTGAACAAGCAGCTGAATTACTCGGCAAGTTTATCTCGGATTCAATAAAAGTCACAAAAAAGAAATTCAGTTTAAGTTTTATAGTCGAGCCTCAGGATGTGTTTTTATCGTTTGTAACAGTAAATAAAAATGGCACCGAAATTGAGGAACAAATCGTTAACGAGTTTAAAACTAAACTTAGAGGTGAAAATCTTGAAGACATGTACTTTTCTTATGAGAAGATAGCGCCATTTGTTTATCAAGTAGCTGCAATAAAAAAAGAAGTTCTTGAGACTTATATTCAACTTTCTAATATATTAGGAATTCCGTTGAAAGCAGTTATTCCGTGGGTTTTGCTTTTACCGAAGTATGTAAACACTAATGACTCCGCGATCTTTATATCCAAAACTGAAGATGATCAAGTCGTCGCGCTTTCAGAGCTTGGTGGAATTTACTTTACCGGTGTATATGAAGTTGAAAAAAATACTGAAGAACTCCAGAAACTTGTACAAGAGCTTTCGGTTTATAAAAGAGCAAAGCCTATAGACATAATTTATACCCTCAATTATGAAACATTCAGTTTGGCGATGGGCTATTCCGTCAGACCTGTAGATGTTCCAAATCTTGGAGAAGTTCAGCCCGGGTTTGAAATAAATATTCTCGCAAATTATATGTTGGACTTTGCACCTGATCTGATTAACTCTCAAACGAACTTACTGACGTTAATACCAGTGCCTGTTGTTGAAAAGAAATCACTGTCGCTTGTTCAAGTCGGTTCAGCTATAGGTGCGTTTATCATCGTTGGTGTTTTAATTGGCGGTTTTATGTATCTAAAGGGTGTAAACGGCCAACCTCAACCAGATTTGGTCGCTGATCAAACTTCTGTGTTAAGTAGTGTGGACGAACCGACTGAAGCAACGGCTTCAGAGCAAGTAGTCGCGCCGGTACTTAAAAAAGAGGAACTTAGTATTAGAGTGGAGAATGGTTCGGGAATAAACGGTATTGCTGCCAAATCCAAGACTTCCCTCGAGAAATTTGGCTATAAAGTACTCGAGATTGACACAGCGGCCCAAAATGAAGATACAACCGTTTTACGCTTCAAGAAGAGCAAAATTGCCTATAAAGACCTTTTAGTTGCTGATTCTAAGGATATTTATCCAGACGCAAAGGTAGAGGACACTTTAGAAGAGACTGCAACCTACGACCTGTTAATCATCGTAGGAACCAATGTTGAGCTAGAATAACACTTCTAATTGAGGTATATTCTCCTAATGAACACGTTCATCTGTTCCAACTGCAGCAAAAAAGTACGTATTTCAGCTCCGGGGACACGCAATAGAAACCACTGTCCTTTTTGTCTTTATTCCGTACATATAGACAATTTCACCGGCGATAGAAAGTCAAATTGCCACGGTTCAATGGAGCCTATAGGTAAATACTTGAAAAAGGATGGGGAAGAGGTTTTAGTGCATAAATGCGTGAAATGCGGCTTTATCAGGGCAAACCGAGTGGCAGGGGACGACTCGTTTGATTTGGTAGAAAAATTGCCGATTCTAGCACAAGATATAGTTAAAGGCATTTAACTTGCCAACTGTGCTGTTAGTACGTATAATACCAGGTTGTATATGAAGCAAGCTATTATAAAGATTGGATCTAGACAGTTTAATATTCAAGAAGGAGCGGTATTAACCGTGAATTCACTTCTTACTCCTTTGGAGATCGGTGTTTTATATTATTCCGACGGTAAAACTAGCATGGTAGGAACACCTTTACTTGAAGACATTGTTGTAAAAGCTACAGTTCAAGAACAGAAGAGATCCAGAAAACTTAAAGTAGGCAGGTTTAAGTCAAAATCCAGATATCACAAGGTTAGCGGTCAGAGAGACGTTCTAACCGTTTTGAAAATCGATAAAATAAGCCTAAAAGGTGAAAAGGAAGTTGAACCAACAGAAAAAGCGGAAACTAAAGCAAAACCAGAGGTTAAAAAAGCTGAGAAAAAGAGCGCTAAAGTAACAAAAAAGGCTGCAACATCAAGTAAGAATTTAAAGAAAAAGGAAAAATAATCAATGGCACATAAAAAAGCAGGTGGCTCAAAAGCACGTCAAAGAGGAAATGTTGCAGGTAAAAGGCTGGGTGTGAAATCTTCAGGAGGCAGCTTAGTAAAGGGTGGCCAGATTATTGTTAGACAAAGAGGTCGTAACTTCAAATCCGGTAAAAACACAGGTATGGGCAGCGATTTCACAATATTTTCAAAAATAGTTGGAACAGTCACTTTTGTTTGGGACACTAAGAAGAAGAAAAGAATAGACGTAGAGCCAATTAAGGCTGAATAAATCGAAGGTTCGACAGCGGTTTAAAGACCAAAAATCCTCTCCCAATTATTAATTCTCTCGTTACACCACCCCATTCACGTGAGTCGGTGCTTTTTTCGCGATTATCGCCCATAGCTACATATGAGTCATCGGCTATTTTGTATTCCACGTTTTCGCGGATTACGTCTCCACCAACTGTACCGTGGAGATTCTTAACATAATATTCATCCAGCACCTCGTCATTAATGTAAACCTTGCCGGCAGTAATCTTAATTCTTTCACCAGGTAGTCCAATAATTCTTTTAACAATTAGCCTTCTAGTTTGATGCGGGTGTCTAAAAATTACAATGTCGCCTCTCTTAAGCGGCGAGTACAGAAGTGAAACTTTCTCTGCAACTATTTGTTCTTTGTCCAAGAGGGTCGGATCCATCGATTCGCCTGTGATTTCAAGTAACTGCCCTAAAAATAGATACGAAATCATGATTACACCTACAATTATTAAGGTAACTTCAAGAAAATCCATGTAAAAACCCAGATATTTTTTTAATTGCGCTGAATTCACGTTATTTATTGTAGTTTATCATTCGATTTTCAACAACAATCTCAGTTGTTGCGCATCCACTTCATGTGATGTTTAATTTAACTATGCAGAAGACTGTTCACATGATGGAAAACGGCTTAGTGTATATTGGCTACGCTTTGGGACTGGTACTCTTATTCGAAAACATTATAAAAATCTTTTCTGATGCCGGTCAAAATGTAATTGGGATCAAGATTTTGTTATTTTCGCTGATTCTATGGGCAATAAGCTATGTTTCTCGAAAATTTGTGTTTGGCAGAAATCACTCGATAAATAATTTGTCACCCTTTGGAAAATTTAAACTTGAGATTTTGTACTTTTTGTTTTGCCATACTTTTACAGTTTTGTTTATTTCCACAATGTTAAGGTACACACCTGTTACTTTTGTTAAGACTCAGCAAGAACTAAATAACTATCAGACATACTCGGGACTGCTGTCGTACATTACTAAGGACTTTGCATTTTTACTTGCTGTGAACGCATTTCTTGTTTTTATGTTTATCACTTTTTTGTTGTTTGCATCAAAGTTTTTCTATATGTTTACACTTGGGAAGTACAAATATTTCGGCGGTGACATCAAGAAAATGTCTAATCTAAGAGTTATGACATTAGCTTTATTGATCGTTTTTTCACTTGCAGCAATTAATACTCCGTTTATTTCCGGTACTGTTTATACTTTGCACTTTCAGTTAAACGCCTTTCTAAAAGATAATTTTCAGTGGTTAGCGGATTACATATTCGGCTCACCGATTTTTTATTATGTTTACGCTAGTTTTAAGGGTTCTACTTTGGCCGAGGAGTTTTCAGCCTACAGAAAGTTTATCTAAATTGTTTCAAAGTTGTTGCTGTAGTATTATTGCCTAGCTCGGGGCTTGGATGAGCTTGCTCGGCACTTTGTGCCTGCGCTTCCTCATACAATCCCTCGTTTCACTCGGGCTTGTGGCGTGAGTACACGCTCAATCCCTTCGCTTCGCTCGGGCTTGTAGCTCAGTCGGTTAGAGCGCTGTGTTCACATCGCAGAGGTCCCTGGTTCGATCCCAGGCAAGCCCACCAATATCGCATCGGAATTACACCAGATCGAACCAAGCGAAGCGTCTTCGATCCCAGGCAAGCCCACCAAATACTAATCGCTTTTCCTATAATCAATTCGGCGATTGAGAACAACGCCAAAAAAAGAGACCAACGCAAGACCTGACATCCCAAACAAAACGTAGTGAAACCCATAATTCGAAACAACATACCCACCAAGTAGCGTACCCACAACCAAAACAGAGTTTGAAATAACTTTCCAGTCCGAGTAATCCATTATATGTTTGTTTTTATCTAAATGTTCTGCAAAGATTGCATCAAAAGAGGGAGTCCCGATACCTTCACCGATGCCTAATATAAACTGCAGAACAATCAGTTGTTCAATATTTGTTACCAGCGCCATACAGAACCAACTAAAAGCTCTTATGAGGTAGCCGGCAGCGAGTAAATACCTTTTGTGTTTCAACCCGTCGCCTTTTTTAGAAAGAATGTATGTGACTAGGGTAGTGGAGAAAAGGAAAACTGCCCAACTTATGCTAACTGGAAGTATTCCCGCCTCCAGCCGTTCTACATACAGAGCGTAAAGTGGCCCAAGTAAACTTCCGGCAAGTACAAAAAGACCGTTATATAAAAATAGTGCTTTTAGAACTTTATTTACCATTAATTAAGTCCAAATGAGATCTGTAACAGGTCCCACAGCTCTTGATACCCGCCGTCGTACCCCAAAGCCCAGATGCCGACACCGGCTAAATCATTTTGTAATACTAAGTCATACTTCTCGCTTAATGAATCTACGTTTTCGAAGTAAACTTGTCTTGTAGAGCCTGTTTCAGGGCTCTGATACACAAAGTAAGGTGTCTTGCCCAACTCGTCCCATTTAATCTCAGGTCCGGTTTCCAAAATAGTATCCATAATTGCCGCATAAGTTTGTGATTGTGAATACCCAATGTTGTCATTTCCTTCAATTCTCTTTGCATACTCCTGAGAACTCTCTACAACCCAGTTGTAGCCGTAGTAAGGTACGCCAAGAATCAATTTGTTTGACGGGGAGTTGGCCAAATAATCTTTAATCATGGTTCTTATATCGTATTCGGCGTGAACATCAATACCGTCAATGGGTGCAACAGGGCCTGCATTGTCGGAAGAAGGTCTGTGGAAGTCATATCCCATAATAAACAGCGCATCAGACACTTTTCCGAGATCAGCTATTTTTGTAACTCTTGGCTTTACTAATGAGTCCGCAAATGTAGAGACAACTAAAAAGGAATTGCCGTATGTTCTATCGAGGTCTTCGGATAGAAATTTAACAAACTCAGTATATTGGTTTGCTTTAGCGTCCTCAGTTAACTCAACATATTCAAAGTTGAGATTAACGTCTTTAATTTTATGGTAATTTAATTCTGATTTTAAATTGGCAGCGAACGTACTCCAGCACGCTTTGCAGTCCAAAAATTTATCAGACTTTTCATCAACGTGGGAAATAACAGTTAAAGAAACCCTGACGCCGCTGCTTTGCGCTGTGCTAATTAATGCGGTCAGGTCCTCATTATTTCTCCAGTTGTTATATCCGGGTTCGGCGGTACCGTCATCTAACGTTGTCATAAATGTACCATCTTCGTTCAGATACACACCAAAATAAGCAATATCGGTAATTTTATCCATCTGAATATATTCGGCGTCATCTAGTGCCCAGTACGGTAAATAACCGTATACAATCTTTTCAGGGCGGGTTGTTTTCTTGAAAAAAGAAAAGATGTTTGCAGATTTGCTTATAGGTGAAAGTACCGTGTAAGACTCAAATGTGCCTGCTTTTACAAGGTAAGTTCCATACAATATAAATGCGCTGGCGGAGATTAAGACCAGCCCGATAAGAATTCTAGCTAGTTTCACACTATCCATCTTACTCAAAATGTGACACTAATTCTATAGTGATAAAATATTATGGTGATAAGAAAAATATCGATTTTAATTATTATCGTATTGCTTGCCGCAGCAGGTGCCGGTTACAAGTTTTTAGATAATAACACGAAGGAAAACTTAACCAGGCGTGTTGAGGGTTTTAAGTCCTTGGTTCCTCCCATCAATATACTGTGTAGCTATTCCGACAAGCTGGATTATTATTATTTCACCGGAGACAATCCACTTTGGGAAAAAAACAATAAATTCGGGATATATGTTTATGCTGAAAATGCCGATTTTTTTGAGATTGCACAGAAGTTAGTTAATTCCAACGGTGGTAAATGGGGCTACGTATTAATTCCTTATAACGTAAAAGATAACGATGTAGATAAATGGACACGTGTTTTTGAGCAACTGAACAGCAAACAATTAATTCCAATTATCCAACTTTGGGATGTCGAAGTTTCGGATTATAAAAGACAGACCGACAGAGCGGCCGAGTTTCTCAATTCTTTCAAATGGCCGATAAGATTTAGATATATAAGTGTCTATAATGAGCCAAATGACGAGAAGTTTTGGTACGGCAGGGTTGACCCAAAGGAATATGCCGAGATATTGGAATACACCATCGACTCATTTAAAGCTGAAAACGCAGATTTTGTGCTAATGAACGGTGCTTTGAACACAAGCGCACCGTCAAATAATTCTAGTATGGACGCCTTTGCCTACATGAGAGCCATGAATGATGCAGTACCGGGGATTTTTGAAAAATTAGATGCTTGGGCTTCACATTCGTATCCGCAGCCTAATTTTTCTGGAAGTCCGTATGTTTCAGGAAGATGGAGCATTCGAGCATATGATCTGGAGCTGGATTACTTGAAGAAGTCATTAGATGTGGAAAAAGGGCTCCCGGTTTTTATAACTGAAACAGGTTGGGCGCACGCCGAAGGCGATGCTTATAACGACCAATTTTTACCGGTAGAAACCATTGCGGAATACTTTAGGATTGCTTACGAAGAAGTTTGGCTCAAAGACGATCGTGTGAGGGCAGTCACACCTTTTACAATAAGATATGATCCGCCGTTTGACCACTTTTCGTGGATAAATAAAGACAAAGTGCCCTATAAGCATTATGATGAACTTCGAAAAATTAAAAAGGTTAAAGGAGAGCCGCCTGTTTTGCAATCTGCCACAATTAATTTGAGAAGATGCGCCGAAGATGAGTAACACCAATACAACCAAAATTATTGCCCAAAACACAATTTATCAGATATTCGGAAAAATCTTTAGTTTAGGAATAACGGTTTTAACAACTCTAATTATTGCCCGTACTTATGGATTGGAAGATTATGGTTCGTTTAGTTTAATGCAGAACTGGCCGGCACTTTTCTTTATCGTCATCGATTTTGGTTTAAACGCCATTGCCACAAAGGAATTGTCCAAAAATTATGAAAACGCAAATAGATACTTTTGGTCGATACTGTACTTAAGAAGTTTAGTTTCGCTTGTATTGATTGTAGCTCTCGCGATTCTGATTCAATTCCTGCCGTATTCAGGCTGGCTAAAATATGGAATTTTCTTAAGTTTGTTTTTAATTCTTACTCAGGCTTTTTACGCGACAGCAAACATTATCTTTCAAGTTAACCTGCGTTACGATTTATCGACCATAAGTTACATGTTTGGGTACGGTGTTATTTTTCTATTTATTTTGGGTCTTGCTTACGTTAAGGCCGATGTATTATGGATTAGCTTTGCTTACGTTATCGGTGGTTTAATCACGTTTTTAATTAACCTTAAATTTATTAGTGGACTAGGAATAGGGATTGCTCCGATGTTTGATGCTCAGTTGTCAAAGTACTTGATTATTCAGGCACTGCCTTTGGGTTTAATGTTTTTATTTAGCCAGGTAAACTTCAAATCCGATTCATTGTTGATTTCTATTATGGATCTTCCGAAAAACATTGGTCTTAATAACACCGAAAGTGTTGCGGTATACTCTTTGCCTTATAAAGTCTTTGAAGTGGGAATGGTAGTCCCCACTTTTTTGATGAACTCGGTTTTTCCTGTATTAGTACGAAAAATGACTGAAGGTAGAGAGCAGCTTCTAAAACTTTTTTATAAAACAATCGTCTTTTTAGCTGTGTCCGGTGTAGTTGGAGGAATTGCCGGAGTTTTAATGGCACCGTATATTATTGATGTGTTAGGTGGAAGTGAGTTTCACCAGTCTGCTTTGGTGCTGCAAATACTTCTGTCCGGAATCTTTTTATATTTTATAACTCAGCCTATTGCCTGGCTAATTGTTACGCTTGATAAACAGATATATCTCCCGTATGTGTATTTGATAGGTGCGATATTTAATCTATCAGCAAATATTTTCTTTATTCCAAAATATTCATTTTATGCATCGGCGTTCATTACACATACCTCGGAATTATTAATCTTATTTATGTTAATTTTTGTTGCCCGAAAAGCTTGGAAGCAGAAATATGCATAAGTTTAATGTTTTTTTGTTAATTCTTGTGCTGTCCCTCGGGCAGTTGGTTTCTGTAGTAAAGACAGGTGAAACCAGCATATATTTATTTGATCTTTTCATTCTAATCTTTTCTTTTGGATATTTTATTTATTTTATTTCAGTTAGAAGAAGTTTTAAGCTGCCGAAATTGCTTTTGCTGATTTGTGTTTTTACGCTTATTGCAGGGCTTTCGTTACTTTATAGATTTAGCGCGTACCCTTTAGACAAATTTGTAGTGGCTTTGTTTTATTTTGTAAGGCTTGTTGGTTACCTGACGGCATCTATAGTTATCTTTAATTTACTTGAAGCTAAATTGCTCACTCTGGAGATTCTGTATAAATTTATTGTCGCATCCGGGCTATTTATAGTAGCCATTGGACTAATTCAGCTTGTTGTATTACCGGACTTTGAAACTTTAGATCCAGCTCTTGGTTGGGATCCGCACAAAAATCGTTTAGCTTCCACTTTCTTTGACCCGAACTTTACCGGCGCATACCTTGTCATATGCATCACTATTATATTTGAAAAGCTTTTTAGTAAAAAAGGGCTTTCACTACATAATTTAAAAGTTTCATCAAAACTAAATTTACTCGGACTTTTTTCTATACTCCTGATTCTTTTTTATGCAGTCTTTCTAACTTTCTCCCGAAGCGCTTGGGCGATGTTAGCAGTAATTATTTTTATCTATGGAATTTATCGTTCCAGATTGTTGCTGTTTTTGTCATTATTTTTAGCGTTTGGTGCCTACTATGCAGTACCTAGAATACAAACCAGAATTGCCGGGGTGACTGATCCTGCTGATTCTGCCAGATTCAGGTATGTTTCTTGGGTAAATACCTCCGAGATCATTAAAGATAATTGGTTTGCAGGCGTAGGCTTTAATACTATGCGCTATGTCCAAAAGGATTATGGCTTTTTAAACTGGGATACTCTGTACGTGCACTCAGGCGCGGGTTCTGACTCAAGTCTGATGTTTATTTTTGCAACTACAGGAATTTTGGGTATTTTAATATTCACAGTCGGGTTTCTTTATGTGTTTGTCAGGAGCTTGGATAAAAATCAACAAAACATTTTATTGGTCGCATTGATCACCTCTCTAATGGTAGAGTCGCTGTTTATAAACTCACTTTTTTATCCGCAGATTATGTTTTTGTGGATGACGTTGCTTGCTGTTAACTCTCCTTCACGTACCTGACCTCAAATTCCTCTGTAGCGACGTTACCGGCCTCATCTGTAGCTTCAACTTTTATTTTCACATTACCTTCCTCGACGCCTAAAAGAAATTCAAACGATAAATCGGGTTTCATAATTGCCAACCTGCCATTAATTTTAATTGATGATTTCTCATTTACTTTTCCTGTTATCTTGATTCTTTTATCAAGGTTTTTAACAGTAGAGCCTGATTTTGGTTCTATTACATCTATTTTAGGTTTTTCGTTGTCGTAGCTAATTATGTAGACTTTTGAGGTGTCGCTCTCAGTCCCTTTGGAATCTACAACTTTTGCATAAATAGTGTTCTTACCTTTATTTAGTTTAATTCCGCTGAAAGTAAAAAGACCGTCTCCACCAACCAATGCCCTTTCTACCTCCGGTCCATTTACATATAAAACTACATTCATACCGGGTTGTGAAAAGCCGTTTATGTTTATAGCCTCTTCTTTTGTAGCATTCGGGACATTGGAAAAAGTAGGCGGTCCGGGCTTAATTATTGCTTGATCGTCTGCATCATTTCTGTGCATCGAAAATAAGCCAAAAAACGAACCAATCTGTGGTGCAAAAAAACTTACTCCAATAATTAACAAAAACGCAATTGTTATTATTCCCATCAAAGATAGGAGCAGTCTTTTTTGCAATTCGACTTCTTCTTGTTTTAGTTGCGATGTTCTTCTTGTGGTCGCCATTACGTTACTATTCTAACAAATATTAGTCCTTTTTACTTCTTTTCAAGTCGTGCGCTTTCTGTTCCAGTAGTTCGCTAAAATATTCAACTACTTCAGTTTTAATGTCGTCCCTTTCCATAACAAATCTCAAAGTAGTTTTAATGTAGTTGAGAGGATCGCCCGTTGTCATCCACTCACCTTCAAGCGGATGCGCAATTACAGTTTGTCCCTTTTTGCTCAAGTTATTCAGTATATCTACAAGCCAAAGCTCGCCCCCAGCCCCTGTTTCGGTATGCAGAGCTTCCTCAATAACTTTGTAGGATAGTACAAAACGTCCGTCGTTTGCCATATTTGATGGTGCAGTACCTTTTGGAGCTTTTTCAACGATGTAGTCTATTTCATTAGGTATCTTTGGATTCTCCTTATATTTAACAGTTCCGTATCTGTGTACTTCGTTATCCGCTACCTGATGTACTGCCAGAACTGCGGCAGGCCTATATTTTTCATGAATATCTATAATCTGTTTTGTTACAGGAGTTTCAGCAATTGTTAAATCATCACCAAACATATAAATAAACGATTCTTCATCATCGATTAAGTTCTCAACGGCTAAAAGGGGAGAGCCGTTTCCATACGGTAGATGTTTCTTTTGACGAACGTATATAAAATTAGCAAGTTGAGGTATATCTTTTACAATTTTTAAATATTCAGTTTTTCCGGATTCTTCCAAAACTTTTTCTATTTCAAAATGGCTGTCAAAATAATCTTCGAGTGCATGTTGGCCGGCTTGTGTAACCAAGATAACGTCCTTAATTCCTGCGGCAACCGCCTCTTCGACCAAGTAATGAATTATGGGCTTATCTATGATAGGAAGCATCTGCTTTGGCTGATTTTTTGTAGCCGGCAAAAAACGAGTACCGTAACCGGCAACCGCAATTACTGCTTTTGTAATTTTTTTGAAATTTTTCATTGTGTTAATCCTAGGTGGTTAAATTAGTAGTAATTAATATTAACATCAAATC
>MEWG01000008.1:44003-55140 GCA_001773295.1 candidate division WWE3 bacterium RIFOXYD1_FULL_39_9 | reverse complement strand
AGGAATCGAACCTGTGATCTTTCCCTTACGAAGGGACTGCTCTACCAACTGAGCTATACCGGCATACAGCTGTTATTTTACTATATATAAGACAATTTGATATTAAATATCTACCGCCTGGCAATTTTTAAGGTTCGAGCCTTGTATGCTAATATCTATAGATATGGCAGATTTTATTAAAATGATACTTGATCCGTGGGTATTATTTGGTTTTACAGCACAATTTGTCTTCTTTTTGAGATTTGTAGTCCAGTGGTGGGTATCCGAAAAGAAAAAACAGAGTGTTATACCGGTGGCATTTTGGTACTTGAGCATTGCCGGATCATTAATGATTCTGGTTTACTCGATAAAACAACAGGATATTGTTTTTACAACAGCGTCAGTATTAAACACCATGATTTATCTGAGAAATCTCGCGTTGATTGATGCGAATAAAAAGGCTCAGGCACAAACTAGCACCCAATAAAGATATAAATCATATAAATTTGTTATTGCTGGACTTCTTGTTGATTCACTGAATCTCTCAATGCTTTTTCAACAATGCTTGCCAGATCGGCCGGTTCTGTAATACCGGATTTTTCCTGTCGCCTTGTGTCTGCCGAAAGCGTCAATTCCAACGAAGCGATTTTTCCTAACCCCGTATCTTTTTGTTGCTGTCTAAACTGATACTCCTCGGGACCGCCTTGATGCCATCTGTTAATAAATTCATTAACTGTTTCTCTTGTCTGCTCGTCGAGTTTCTCCACATTAAAAAAAGTCCTTAACCTTTCTCTTGCCTGTTCGTGCGTTTTGGCACTAAGAGGTATCTCACCGGATGAAATTCCTTCTCTATAATTTTGAATGCCGTCCGCGATAATCCCTCTCCCTTCCGGAGGAACCTCATTAATCACGTTATTTAAATTTCGGTTCAAGGAGACCGAAAGCTCTCTTGCTTGTGCAGCAGTTTCTTGCCTTACATATGCGTCGTCAACAAGCTGGTTTATTACTTCACGGGGGTGTTCAAAAGTGTTTACCATATGTCTATTTAATTACTTAAAAGGAACAACGTCAATATGTACAGTATTGTTGTGCGTGTCTGGAGCGGGTGACGAGATTCGAACTCGCGATCTTCTCCTTGGGAAGGAGATGCTTTACCACTAAGCCACACCCGCAACATTCACAACTACTTGCGCTCAGAGATGAGATTGCATCTCTCTCTTAACAGAGATAGAATACCATAGTTGTAGTGGGGCAGGAATCGACTTAATGAGTCAGCTAAAGCTTAGGGAAGAACCAGAACTTGACCCGGAACAATCAGGGCCTGTTGTCCATTTGCTAAAAATCCAACATCGTTTGAGTTTGCAGCGAGAATCTTGACCCATTGTGATCCATCTCCGTAGACTGCTTCAGCAATTTCCCACAAAGTGTCTCCTCGTACTACAGTATAAGAATTTCCATCGATGTCACCTTCTTGATAATCAGTCGCAACCCATTCGGCATTTGTTGGATCAGTTTTAGTTTCTGTTGTAAGTTCGGAACCTTGTTTTACATCCATCGCACCGTTTCCATTTAGATCCTTAGATTTATCTTCATCGTTTGTAAGAATGTCCCGTACTCTATCTACAATGGAACCGTTTTCTTCACCGGTTGTGTTAGTTGCGTTGTTGTTATTGAAATAATTATAAGCTGTAAATACTAGAGCAAGAATAAATATACCTCCGACAATAAGCGCTAAACTATCTTTAGTTTTCTTTTCGTCACTATTTGAATCAGTCATAATTTATTTAATTAATTTATCACCTCCAAATATATGATAGGCATGTTACTAGAGGTTTGTCGAGTTAGAATTTTCTAGTGTTAATAGTTACAACAAGCAGGATTTAGTCTCTACATTGGTTTTGGCAAGTAGTAACAAAAGATAACCAGGTACGTGGGATTTTAGTTAAAAAGTGAAAGCTAAATATTTTATATGGCGGGGCCGACGGGACTTGAACCCGCGACCTCTGCAGTGACAGTGCAGCGCTCTAACCAAACTGAGCTACGGCCCCCCAAATATGTCAACCAAGGCGTAATCATGGTATCAGACGCCCTCATTACCGTCAATTATACCGAATTATATCGATTTTGCGGATAATGTTAAAATTCATGTATGAGCGAAACACCAAAAGAGCAGCCCGAAAAGCGAATTTCTAATCAGGAAATTGTAGCCGAACTAAAAGAGGTTTTGGCCGCCATGGAAGTCAAAAACGTTAATAGATTTAGGATAAGAGCATATCAAAACGCTGTTGCGGTTTTGGATAATCTGACAACCTCAATTCAGGATATTTGGGAAGAAGGCCGATTAAACGAGATTCCAGGTATTGGTGACAATCTGGAGGGGCATCTTAACGACCTATTTACCAGAGGAATTGTAGGCGAGTTCGAGCATGCTAAAAGCGGACTTCCCGAAGGTATGTTTGCATTACTAGGATTAAGAGGGATTGGAGCAAAAAAAGCATTTAAACTTGCGCACGCGTTTAATCTAACTAAAAGGGAAAACGCACTGGAGGAAATAAAAAAAAGAGCCGAAGCAGGCGAGATTCAAACGTTGGAAGGTTTTGGTGAAAAATCCGAAAAAGAAATTCTAGAATCGATAGACCAGTTAAAGTTTTCAAAAAACGATAAGCCGCGTATGCTCCTTTCAAGAGCCGAACAAATTATTGAGCGAGTGATGGAGTACATGAAAACCTCACCAGAGGTATTAAAGATCGACGCGCTCGGTTCATTTAGAAGGCGTAATCCGACAGTAGGCGATCTGGATATAGTTGTCGCAACAAATGATCCTGAAAAAGTAATCGAACATTTTGTGAATTTTCCAGAAGTAGCGGATGTAATTGTAAAAGGTGATAGAAAAGCAGTTGTTGTACTTTCCAATGATGTGCAGGTAGACATTCGTGTTTCTACGCCGGAAGCTTACGGTGCAATGCTTCAATACAATACCGGTTCCAAGCAACATAACATTATTCTGCGCACCTATGCACTTGAAAAAGGAATGTCACTTTCGGAGTATGGCATAAAACGAAAAGGTAAGCTTGAGGAATTTGATAATGAGGAAGATTTTTATAAAGAGCTCAAGTTGCCTTACATTCCGCCGGAAATTCGAAACGGAACTGATGAAGTTGAGTTGGCAGAAAAAAATAAAATTCCTGATCTAATAAAATTATCTGATATCAAAGGGGATCTTCAGTCTCACACAATCTTTTCTGACGGAATAAACACATTAGAAGAAATGGTGGAAAAAGCTATCTCACTGGGATATGAATATTACGGTGTTACTGACCACGCGCCCAGTGTCCAAGCTCGAGGATACAAAGAAGTAGAAAGATTGATTCAGGAGCAAAGAGATTTAATCAATAAAATAAATTCGAGGCAGGACAAGATTAAAGTATTGTTTGGTTTTGAAATAAATATTTTGGCAGATGCCACATTAGGTCTCCCGGATGAATTAATTAAGGAACTAGATTTTGCTTTGGCTTCAATTCACACGGCAATGAATCAGGATAAAGCGCAGATTACCGAACGGTACATTATGGCTATCGAAAACCCATATATTAATTTTATTGGCCATCCGTCAGGTAGGTTAATAAACGAAAGAGACGCTCTAGATGTCGACTGGAAAAAAGTATTTGATGCCTTAAAAGCAAACGACAAAATGATTGAAATTAATTCTCAGCCAAACAGACTGGATCTGACCGACGATTTGGTTAGAGTTGCTATTAACCAAGGAATAAATCTATTGATTAACACCGATGCTCATGCCACAGACCAGATGGATTATATGAAGTACGGAATCGATGTGGCGCGAAGAGGGCATTGTGAAAAAAAGCATATAATGAACTCTCTGCCGCTTAAAGAATTTGTTAAATTGCTTTGAAGTTATTAGAATAGGATTGTCTAGTTATATATTTGTTTGAATTTAAGGAGGTGTTTATGGATCCGTTTATTTTTGTTGTTATTTTAATAGTATTAGTTCTTGGTTATGTTGTTACGATTTATAATTCTTTAGCATCTTTGAAAGTTAAGATCAAAGAAGCTTGGAGTCAGATAGACGTTCAGTTGAAAAGACGTACAGATTTGATTCCAAACTTGGTCGAAACTGTTAAAGGCTACGCAACTCACGAACAATCGGTTTTTGAGAATGTAACAAAAGCTCGTGCAGCTCTTATGGGCGCAAAAACACCAGAAGAGGCCGGAAACGCTGACAACATGCTTCAAGGCGCATTAAAGTCACTCTTTGCTGTAGCAGAAGCTTATCCGGAGTTAAAAGCACAGGAAGGTTTTGTTAACTTACAAAAGGAACTTAGCGACACTGAAGATAAGGTTTCTTACTCAAGACAGTTCTACAACAGCGTTGTTCGTCAGTTCAATGAAAAAATCGTGATGTTCCCAAGTAATATCTTGGCCGGAATCCTTGGTTTTAAGCAGGAGCAGTTCTTTGAAGCAAATGATGCAGAAAGAGAAGCCGTTAAAGTGGATTTCTAAGTTTACTGCTTGATCTTCATGCCAAATATTTATCAGCACATTGATCAAAATAAGCGCGATACCGTAGTTGTTGTTGCTTTTTTTGTAGCGATTGTAACTGCTTTATCCTGGTTTGTCGGTGAAGTTTATGCTGAAGGTTTCGGTTATTCGATAGTTGGCATGGCCTTTATATTCTCAGGAATAACCGGATTAGTTTCGTACTACAATTCGGATAAAATTGTTTTGGCAATCTCGGATGCACACGAAGTTGCCGAAACTGACAATCAGGATCTTCACAATCTGGTTGAAAATGTGTGTATAGCCGGCGGACTCCCCAAACCAAAAGTTTATATGATCAATGACACGGCTATGAATGCCTTTGCAACAGGAAGAGATCCGCAACATTCTGTAATCTGTTTTACTTCCGGAATTGTTGAATCGCTTGAAAAAAGAGAGCTGGAAGGAGTAATTGCTCACGAGCTATCACATATTGGAAACTACGACATAAGATTAATGTCCATTGTAAGTATTTTGGTAGGAACAATTACTTTAATATCGGATTGGCTGACCAGAGGAAGATTATACGGTTCAGGCAGACGCGGTAGAGACTCTCAGGTCAATGGAATTATACTTTTGGTTGGTATAGCGTTAATTTTCCTAAGTCCTATAATCGCCACGCTTATAAAACTGGCAATAAGCAGAAACAGAGAGTACTTGGCTGACTCTACTGCTGCGCTGATTACCCGATATCCGCAAGGTTTGGCAAACGCACTTAAAAAGTTGGCGGCAGATAAAGAAATCTTGGAAGCGGCAAATGGAGCCACCGCTCATCTTTATATTTCAAGCCCTATAAGAGGGGACATAACAGGGGCTTTAGCCAACCTGTTTAATACCCATCCCCCTATTGAAGATAGAATTCGCAGATTAGAGACAATGTAGCCCGATAGTACTTCACCCTGTGGACACGATCATGTAAAATAGGGACTTGGAGCGGATATGACAAAAAAACTTATAGATATTGAACAAGTAAAAAAAGTTTCTAAATTAACAAAATTGAATATTGAAGGTCAGGAAGAGGTTTTTGTTAATCTTTTTAATGAAACCTTAAACTATGTTGGTATTTTGGACGAATTGGACACTACTAATACTCCTGAAACATATCAAGTGACAGGTCTTACCAATGTCTTCCAAAAAGAGGATGCGCCGACAAACACTTTGGATCGCGAAGGTGCTGAAAAAAATGCAAAAGACATTATAAACGGCTTGTTTGCCACTAAAGCAGTTTTTGAAAGATAGAAAATGGAAAATCCGAACAAACTTACACTTTTAGAAGCAATAGAGCACTTAAAGAATAAAAATCTGACAAGTGTTGAGTTAGTTGAAGCTTGTTACTCCCAGATTGAGAAATATGAAGATTCTATTAAGGCTTTTGTCACACTTACTAAGGAAAATGCATTAAAGGATGCAAAAGAAGCCGATGAGTTTATTGCGAAACATGGTGCAAAGGCCTTTGATAAAAAGCCACTAATCGGAATTCCCTATGTGTGCAAAGATAACTTTACAACTTACGGTGTTCAAACTACAGCCAGCTCAAAAATCCTGGAAGGGTATATCCCTCCTTACGAATCTACAGTTACACTTAAACTAAAAGAAGCAGGCGCAATTGTTTTAGGTAAAGCAAACATGGACGCATTTGCACACGGTTCTTCAACTGAAACTTCGGATTATAAAAAAACAACAAACCCTTGGAATTACTCAAAAGTACCGGGCGGATCTTCAGGCGGTTCAGCCGCTTCAGTTGCAGCAGATACATGCATTTTTGCTATCGGCAGCGAAACATCCGGAAGTATTCGAGGACCTGCCGCTTGGTGTGGAATAACCGGTTTTAAGCCTACTTACGGCAGAGTTAGCAGATTTGGACTAATTGCTATGGCGTCTTCTACTGATTCACCTGGACCTTTAACCAAAACTGCTGATGACGCGGCGTATATTTTATCGATAATTGCAGGGAATGACACTTTCGATGCCACAAGTTCACCAAGTCCGATCGAAAATTACTTGGAAAACGCCAAAAAATACGATCTGAAAGGCAAAAAAATTGGCAGACCCAAATCTTACTTTGAAATTGACCTTGAGCCAGAAGTCAAAGCTGCTGTTGAAGCTGTATTTGAAAAATACAAGGAATTAGGTGCAGAAATTGTCGATATGGATCTTTTAGACCCAAAGTACTCAATTGCCGTTTACACTATTTTGCAAAGATCAGAAGTGTCCTCTAATCTGGCCAGACTAGACGGTATAAGGTACGGAAATGAAAGAACTGCTTTTGGATTTGAGGCTAAAAAAAGAATTATGCTTGGTGCTTATGCTCTTAGCTCCGGGTACTACGATCAATATTATGCTAAGGCTCAGAGAGTAAGAACCCTTGTTATCGAAGATTTCAAAAAAGCTTTTGAGAGTGTAGACTTAATAATAGGACCTACGATGCCGTGTGTTGCGCTGGATTTCGGTGCCAACGAGTCCTCGTCTATGTTTGGTGAATTGATGGATGTCCTTCTCGGGCCGAGCAGTATTGCCGGATCAACGTCCATTTCTATACCATGCGGGATTAGCAACGGCTTGCCGATTGGAGTACAAATTTTAGGTCCTATGTTCGCGGAATCTGCTGTACTTGGAGCAGCAAGTAAATTTCAAGAGGTAACAAATTTCCATAAGGAGAGGCCAAGTCTCAAATGAATCAAGGCATCATAACCGTAATAATTTTTACAATCTTTTTGGTAGCCGCCATTATTGTTGGAAACCTTTTTCTTTCGGCTGTACTAAGAATGCCGATTGACGACGTACCTACAGCGGCAAAAGTGGTTGTTCACGGAATAACCTTGGGATTGTTATTTGCGGTTGTAAAAAAGTTTTATTCTAGATAAATATGGGTTTCTTTGATTTTTTATTTCCTTTTAAATTAGGTAGCAAGTCTATTTCGATTGATACTGAAAGAAAAATAAGGAATGAGTGGGAGAAGATAGGCCTTTTAATTAAAGGCACGAACCCTTCGCAACTTAGACAGGCCTTGATATCAGCTGACAAAACATTAGATAACGCGCTTAGAGACATGGTGGACGGTGAGTCAATGGGCGAGAGATTAAAAAACTCAAAGGATAAATTTGATAAATATACTTACGGAAAAATCTGGGAAGCACACAAAATGAGAAACAATCTCGTGCACGAATCTGGTTACGAACCGCCCCACTATATAATCAAAGAGGCGATAGCGGATTTGAAAGACAGTTTATATAAATTAGGACTAAAAGTTTGAGCGAATCTAAAAAGTTAATCATCATAACAGGTGGAGCGCAGGGACTAGGCAAAGAAATTGCTTCTACTTTGCATAACTCCGGAAAGCACGAGTTAGTGCTCGTTGATATTAATGAAGAGCTGCTCAAAAAAACTTCCCAAGACTTAGGTTGCTCGTTTTACGTTTGTGATGTAAGTAATTATTCACAGGTCTCGGCGTTAATTAAAGTAATCATCGAAGAGCACGGTCCGATAGACGTATTGTTAAATAATGCCGGAGTCATGATAACAGGGCCATTGGAAGGTTACTCGCCGGAAAATATAAAGAAAACTTTTGATGTAAACACTTTGGGTCCGATTTACATGTCACACGCAGCTGTTCCTCATATGAAAGAAAAAAAGTCGGGAATTATTCTAAATGTGGTTTCAACTGCAGGTATAGTGGCAAAAGCCGAGCGGACTATTTATAACGCTTCTAAGCACGCTTTAGCTGGATTTACCGATTGTTTACGCGATGAATTAGCACCTTTCGGTATCTCGGTTTTGGGAATTTACCCAAGTTTAATAAACACAGATCTTTTCAAAAACGCCGGTTTTGATCGCGACATGCACGACAGCCTCGAGCCTGCAGACGTGGCCAAGGTTGTTGAATTTATGCTTTCCTTTGATAAAATGCAGCTGACCCAAGTAGTGTTAAAAGATATCAATCATCAGTAAAGGACAATATGACTTACAAACTTGTATTAGGTTTAGAAATACATTTGCATCTGAAAACCAAAACTAAAATGTTTTGCAGATGCGATGCAAATATTTACGACGCGGAACCAAACACGCACACCTGCCCTACATGTTTAGGATTACCGGGCGCGTTGCCTGTACCAAATTTTGAAGCTGTTTCCAAAGAACAACTTTTAGGTCTTGCACTTGGTTGCGAGTTGAATACAGACTCACGATTTGATAGAAAACATTATTCATATCCTGATTTACCGAAAGGTTATCAAATTAGCCAATACAAACAACCGTTATGCCTGAGCGGAAGTTTAAAATTAAGTTCAGGTTTTGTAGCTGAAATAGAAAGAATTCATTTGGAAGAAGACACAGCAAAATCTATGCACGAAGGTTCCAAAACTTTAATTGATTTTAATAAATCCGGAATGCCCTTAGTAGAAATCGTAACTACACCTTGTTTCAGAAATGTTGAAGACGCTGTTGAATTCTGCAAAAAAATCCAGGAAGTAGTACGTACGCTGGAAATCGGAGACGTGGATATGGAAAAAGGGCAAATGAGACTCGAGGCAAACATTTCGTTAAGAACTCAAGAAATGGAAGATAAGAACGAACTACCTCCGTATAAAGTGGAAATAAAAAATATAAACTCATTTAGATTTATGGAAAGAGCCGTTAAGGCAGAAATGGTCCGACAAGAAGAGCTACTGACAAAAGGCGAAAGAGTTGCGCAAGAAAATAGAGGGTTTAATGAAGCTACAGGTAAAACAGTTTCACAAAGAAGCAAAGAGCAAGCAGAGGACTATAGATATTTTCCGGAACCTGATATTCCGCCAATGCATTTTGAAGCTGAGCACATCGAGAATTTACGCAAACAACTTCCGGAATTGCCGGCACAAAAATATGAAAAATATTTACAAATGGGATTAGCTCAAAATGAAGCAGACTTTTTGTCATCATTTACAAATAGACATTTTGCCCAATTATTTACTGATGTAGTTGCAATGGGCGAATCAGCAAAGCTTGTCGCAAGTATGATTGTAAATAAACCGGAATTTAGAGAACTAAATGCAAAAGAATTTACCAGCAAACTTAAAAGTCTCCACGACAAGTTAACAGACACTTCAGAACTCGGCAAAATACTAGATAAAATAATTGAAAATAATCCCGCAGCAGTAAACGACTATAAAAATGGAAAAGCAAACGCCGCAGAGTTTATAGTTGGACAGGTTATGCGCGAAACGAAAGGTAAGGCTGACGCAAATGTTACCCGGGAGTTACTCAAGGAGAAATTAAAGTAATCTCTATTTTGTATCTGGTATCATACTTAGAGCATGGAACTAAAATTCGATCCCGAAAATCCAAGATATGAATATATAACTGACCTTGATCAAGCGAACACAGCTCTTGAATTCTTGGAAAAGGAAGGCGTTGTCGGCGTTGACGTTGAGTCTACTAGTTTGGATCCAATTACCGGTTATTTAATTGTCGTTCAGATATCTACTCCTCAGATAAGTTATATTTTCGATGCAAGAAAAATTGAACTCGGCAAGATGCAACGATTTGTTGAGTTTTTGGAAAATAGAAAAATTGTAAAACTTTTGCACAATGGAAAATTTGACTACAAATATATCCGCGCGAAAACAGGAATCGAGTTAGACAATATTTTTGACACAATGTTGGCCGAAGCTATCTTAAACGCAGGTATCGGAAAAGCATTTTACAGCTTGAAAGATTTAGTTAAAAAATACACCGGTGTCGAATTAAAAAAAGAAGTTAGATTATCCTTCGAAAGAGTAACAGCAAAAACTAAACTCGACGAATCGCAATTAAAATATGCAGCTGTGGACACGTTAATAATGTTTCCGGTTTTTGAAGCGCAGCTTGAGGGCTTAAGAAAAGAAGGGCTGATAAATATCGGTAAGCTGGAGTTTGCCACTACAAGAGTTGTAGGGAATATGGAACTTGCCGGAATTTATATAGATAAGGAAAAGTGGGGAGATATCATTAAGGATCTAAATATCAAACGTGAAGAACACGCAAAAGAGTTTCAGGAGGCGATAAAACCGTTCTTTGCAGCATCATCCATAGATTTGTTTGGCAACCACTCTGATCTAATTAATATAAACAGTCAAGTTCAGTTAATGGATCTTTTCAATAACAAATTAAAACTGAACATACCGTCTACCGGAGATGCTATCTTGGCAAGTGTAGATCACCCTATTGCTAAAAAATTAAGAGAGTATAGAAACTATGAAAAATTAGTTTCGGCTTTTGGACAAAGTTTATTACAAAAAATAAATCCGAAGACCGGCAGAATACACCCGGAATTTAACCAATTAGGAACCGCCACAGGACGTTTTTCGTGCAATAATCCAAACTTACAACAAATTCCAAGAAATTCAGAAGAAGCTCCTTTTAGAACATGCTTTAATCCCAGACCCGGATACAAACTGGTTGTTGCGGACTATTCAAATTTTGAAATGAGAATTTTGGCGGAATTTTCAAAAGATGAAAAAATGATAAACGCCTTAAATTCCGGTTTGGACATCCACTCGTACACAGCCTCGCTGATGTTTAATAAGGAATACTCCGATGACTTTAAAAAGAAGTATCCCGAGCTCAGGCAAATTGCAAAACCAAT
>MEWG01000008.1:43707-43991 GCA_001773295.1 candidate division WWE3 bacterium RIFOXYD1_FULL_39_9 | reverse complement strand
AAGCTATCCTGGCGTTAGATCATATTTGGATAGAATTGCAAAAGAAGCGATAAGAAAAGGTTGGAGCGTAACTCCGGCCGGAAGAAAACGTTGGTACACAAAACCCGAACGAGACGATCCTGAATTTCGAAGAAAAGAAGCACAAATAGGACGTGAAGCCAAAAACCATCCGATTCAAGGGACTAACGCGGATGCTGTTAAGTACGCACTAGTATATATCCAAGAAAGACTTCGCAAAGATAAGGTGGATGGCGAAATTACATTAACCGTGCACGACGAAATTG
>MEWG01000008.1:16706-43692 GCA_001773295.1 candidate division WWE3 bacterium RIFOXYD1_FULL_39_9 | reverse complement strand
AAGATCAGGCGCAAGATTGGTCTGAAGTTCAGTCAGCCGAGATGGTGCGCGCTGCCAAACTGTTTATTAAGAGTGTTGATATCAGATCCGACCCTTTTGTAAGCGACGTCTGGGAGCACTAATTTTTAGCTTTTTGCGGAATTTCCTATAAGATATATTTTGTAATATAATCAGCGTAACTTCACAAATGTGAAAATCCAAAAAACAAAGAGAGGTGAGAAAAGTGCCTGTAGATAATTGGAATCCAAACGATCAGTACGACACAGGTTGGCCGTCAGAGTGCCCGCCAATGCAATTAGTTCCTAGAGGAACTAAAAGAATTAAAGTTGATGGAAAGGAACTTGAGCTGGTTGAAGGAACAGAAAGTACATACCGACCAGTCAGACCAGAAATTACTGAACAGTCTGCAGGGATATACGCAAAGAGAACATCTGTACCTGTACAGAATGGGCCGGAATACTACGCTGTCCTACTGGCGTTCGTAGTCGCAGTTGTGGTCATTTTGACACTACTGGGGCTTTTTATGTGGCGTCAGCTCGACTTCGGCAGTTATTGCGAATTCTTTTACAAATTGGGTATTTACTGCCGAGGACACCTATAATCAGATTGTACAAGGAACCCTTTCCGTGCCCCTAAGAAATTGAAAAATGACTTGGGGGCACTTTCGTTTGCACAGAAAAGTGCCCACAAATACATATCACCTATAGTTATCACTCACTTGATCTTAGTGCTAGACATGATACAATTCTAATATGGTTTTATGTCACAGATGCGGACAACGTCCTGCCAAAATCCCAATAAACAGAATTGTAGATGGCAAACAAGTTTATATGGCTCTATGTGAGGTTTGTTATAACGAGCTTATGAAAGAAACAAATACTACAGCATCAAAACTAGATAAATTCGGTAGGGATTTAACCCAGCTGGCAAGAGAAGGCAAACTTGATCCGGTTATCGGACGCAAAAACGAAATTGAGCGCGTAATACACATACTTTCAAGAAGAACAAAGAACAATCCAGTATTAATAGGAGATCCGGGAGTTGGTAAAACAGCTATCGTTGAAGGTTTGGCCCAAAAAATCATAAACGGACAAGTTCCTGAACCACTCAGAGGTAAAAGGGTTTTTGCCTTAGATATAGCTTCGATAATTGCAGGTACTTCTCACCGAGGTATGTTTGAAGCAAGAATTAAAGATATTATTCAGGAAGTGATAAGTGCTTCAGGTCAGATAATTTTATTTGTGGACGAATTACACACGGTTGTCGGTGCCGGCTCTGCAGAAGGTTCTATGGACGCCGCAAACATTTTGAAACCTGCATTATCCAGAGGCGAGTTGCAAATGGTCGGGGCTACAACAATTGATGAGTATAGAAAATACATCGAAAAAGACGCGGCACTTGAAAGACGTTTCCAACCAATCATTGTAAACGAACCAACTACTGAAGAAACCGTCGAAATTATAAAGGGATTGCGCGAAAGATATGAGAAACATCATCATGTAAGAATTCTTGATAATGCTATCGATATAGCAGTAAAAATGAGCGATAGATATATTAGCGATAGATTTTTACCGGATAAGGCAATTGACCTAATCGACGAGGCTTCCGCTTTGGTAAGACTTTCGCAAGTTAAAGAGCCTGAGAATTTGAAAAACGTTGAAGACGAGCTCGCGGAATTAAAAAATAGAGTTAGAGCCGACCTACCCGATGTCGAAAAGAAAGAAGTTCAAACTAGAATCGAAGAACTGGAAAGAGTAAAAAGCGAACTTGTTGAAATTTGGACAAAAACTAAGTTAGAAGAAATTCCGGATGTAACTGAAGATCATGTTGTAAAAGTAGTTTCAAGAGCAACAGGAATACCTCTTGAGAGATTAAGTGTCGAAGAGCGTGAGAGGTTGATTAATCTTGGTGAAAGAATTTCTGAAAGAATCGTAGGGCAGGAGGACGCCATCAAGGTGCTCACCGAAGCTATCAGAAGATCAAGGGCCGGGTTGAAAGATCCAAAACGCCCGATAGGTACGTTCTTATTCTTAGGACCTACCGGTGTTGGTAAAACCGAGCTGGCAAAAGCTCTAGCCGAAGCTTTATATGGCAACGAAGACATGATTGTCAGACTGGACATGAGTGAATATATGGAAAAACACGCAGTCAGCAAGATGATCGGCGCTCCTCCGGGATACATCGGTTACGATCAAGGCGGAAACTTAACAGAAATCGTAAGAAGAAAGCCATTTTCGGTAATATTACTGGACGAGGTTGAAAAAGCTCACCCGGACACATTTAACGCCCTTCTTCAGATAATGGAAGACGGCAGACTTACAGATAGCAAAGGTAGAACTGTAGACTTTAAGAACACTATTCTCATCATGACTTCGAATGTTGGTTCAGAACTGTTAAGAAGAAAAGATATTGGATTTGATAAGGCAGAGGCTAAAAGCAGAGTAAATACAAAACAGGACTTCGAGAAAAGAATATTCGGTTTGTTAAAAGACTCATTTAAGCCGGAATTTCTAAACAGAATAGATGAAATCATCATATTCTCAAGCTTAACCATGACTGACATTCTAGAAATTGCCAGAAGACTGGTTGCCAAGACTAATAAGTTATTAAAAGAGCAGGGGATTGGGCTGGAAGTTGATGAAAAAGCCATAAAATACTTGGCAGAAAACGGATTTAGTGACGAATACGGCGCCAGACCGCTTAGAAGGTACGTCCAAAAAGAACTCGAAAATGTTTTGTCGGAAAGAATAATATCGGGAGAATTGACCTCAAATGACGAAGTTAGGGTAACAACTCAGGGGGAGAACCTCAAGATAAACATCATTTCTCCGGCAAAAGTAAAAGCCGAGTAGTGTATTTATAGGTAAATACAGGAGTTTCTTGCAGTTTCCGGTTATTTTTGGTATTGTACACATTGCAGAAATTCGCAAAGCTATGGAACAAGCACAAGTAAAAGTCGACAATATAGAACAGGTACAACTCCCGGATTTTATCGCCGGCGACACAGTAAAAGTTCATTATAGGGTTATTGAAGGTAACAAGGCTAGAGTTCAGCCTTATGAAGGTATTGTTATCTCCAGAAAAGGTATGGGCTTATCCAAGACATTTACCGTCAGAAGAATAGGTGCCGACAACATAGCCTTAGAGAGAATTTTCCCACTCTATTCACCAAATATTGAAAAAATCGAAATCTTGAGAAAAGGTAAAGTAAACAGAGCCAAACTCTATTACCTCCGAGACAAAAAGGGCCGTGAAGCTAAGAGAGTCAAAGAGAGAATCTAATTTCCCATTTTCAAATTAAATAGGCCTTTTTTAAAACTAGCGACCCCGGTTTCTCCTGTTGTTGTGACAACAAAATAGCCGGGGTCTTTTGGGTAGAACACTGTTACTTGCCGAGCAGTGCTTCGAGCATTTGTACCAACTTTGATTCTGGTCCTGAGTTAAACGTATTCAACGAAAAGACAGTAACCACAGTCAGCACAAAAATAAACATGCCGTGCTTCAAAAATGCAAATCTCTTTTCCCGATTTGCAGGTTTAAGGTAGTCACGGGTTGCTGCTATACACGCTGAGAAGTAGACAGCAAGAAAAACAAAGTTGAAGATGCACGTTAGAGGGGCCATTTATTTTCCTTTCTTTTTTGGAATTTGTTCAGGGATACCGAGATTTTAACATTTTTTTGAGCTCCCCGCAACCACTATAGGTCTATAGGATTTAAAACTAGCGACCCCGGTTTCTCCTGTTGTTGTGACAACAAAATAGCCGGGGTCTTTTGAGTATTTCACCTTTTTAGCTCACCATAGATCTAAGATACCTCGAATAATCGTCGGTACCAGATAAACGAGACCTAAGGCAGCCCAGAAAGCAAGTTGGTACAATCCGGGGCGCTTCCCAAAATTACTTGCTTTGTAGCCTTTTGGGAAAAAGATCGGTTTGCAGATTTCCGGAAGCATTATGAAAACTGCTACGCCCATTAACAGAATTAGAAAGATCCTTAGAATCTCAGCCATTGTAACCTCCTCTCCTTTTACAAGTTTTAGTTCTACTAGAACTTTTGGATTAAGTAAAAGACGACGCTAGCTACGATGTTGAACGGCAGTGCAGTCACCATGAAAGCAACGATAAGCCGTCCTGGAGTTAACTGGCCTTTTAAGACAGCAAATGCTCTTAAGAGTAGGCCAAGGTCCACGGCTGCAACGAACAATGCGAACATTACGGACTGATTTTCCAATATTCCCAAAAGGTAATTCATGCAGATCCTTCCTTTCATTTTTGTTTAGTTTTTGGATGACACATTCTAGCATCACAACCACTTAGGGTCAATTACTACAGGCTATTACATGGGCAAAAATTAGCATATTTTTATCTGTTGCAGTAGTATTTATCTAGTGAAGAAAATTGCCCATTTCCCCTATATTGGCAGGGGATTTACCTTAATCGAACTTTTAATCGTAATTACCTTAATAGGCATTCTTGCCGGAATTATGCTTTCCGTGGTTAATTACAATGTGCATTTAGGAAATGCACGAAATACAAAAAGGCGCTTGGAATTGCACACAATCTCCATAGCTGTTGTTCAATATACTACCGACACTGGATTGTTACCCACGGCATTACCCGATACAGAAACAGAAATCTGTAAAAGCGGCGGAGTTGCCAACTGCTCAGGATTAGTAGATCTAACTGTATTGACAGCAAATACTAAATATTTAGTAACTATGCCCAACGATCCCAAGAATGAGTCTACAGATGGAACGGGATACACAATATATAAGACTCCGGCAGGCAGGGTAACAGTATCGGCACCTTTAGCAGAAAATGGGATTGTGCTTAATGTAACAAGATAGCCGTCGTTTTGTAGGTACTTAGTTGGCAGGCTATGATCTATAGTGCCATTTCCGTACTAGTGTGCTATAATGCAGGGGTGCTCCTAGGAATGTTAGAAATTCTTTAATGATACAGTTACAAGCATTTCCCATTTACAGAGTAATAAAGTATGTTTAATAAAAAACTGAGAGGTGGTGATTATCGTGACTAAGTTATATGTTGGTAACATTCCTTACTCCATGACCGACCAGTCCTTAATGGACATGTTCGCTGGATACGGCAACGTCGTTTCCGCATCTGTAATCTTCGATAGAAATACAAGAAGAAGCAAAGGCTTCGGTTTTGTAGAACTTGAGGACGATTCAGCAGCTGCAAAAGCTATTGAAGAGCTTAACAATAAAGAAATTGAAGGCAGAACAATAGTAGTATCTGTTGCTAGACCAAAGGAAGAAAGATAAGTTTTATGAAATGGCTGAACTTCTGAATATTACTTAAAAAGTAAGATCGATGAGTAACCGCCTTGGAATTGAAAAAGAGACAATAGAAGTAATATCAGTAGTTCTAACTTGAACACGACCTCGCACCTTTATTCACGAGGTTCAGCATTTCAATATAAAAATAAAAGAATGACAGCCGATTTAGTAAGAAAGGCACTAGATTATTCTCAAACCGTTTTAAGCAAACACAATCGTAAAGCAGGAGACACTGTACACGAACACTCAACGCGAGTTTACCAAATACTAAAAAACAATAATGTTCAGGACGAGATTACACTTAGTGCGGCAATATTACATCCTATATATGAATATTCTAAAGATACAAAGGTAGTCAGAGAACTATTTGGCGAAGAAGTTGCTCAGATTGTTAGAAACTATAATTTGCTTAGCAGATCCAATGTTGACCAAGATACTCCAAAAGCATTTAACGAAGCATTTATCATGCAGGCGTACATAAACATGGCAAAAGATATCCGAACGCTTGTTATCCGAATTGCAGACCGTAAAGATAACCTTGATACTGTATTTGCTTTTGAAAAAGAAAAAAGAATTGAAGTAGCAAACAAGGCCCTTAATTTATATGCCCCACTTGCGAAAATCGCTGGATTTAGCAAGATTTCAATCGGTCTGGAAGATGAATCTTTTAAATTATTAAATCCAAGTGAGTATTATAAAATCGAGCAGGATCTAATTTTAAATTCCGAAAAATATCATAAAGCTCTGACTGAGGTTAGTGCGTTAATAAAGTCACTTCTACGGGAAAGCAACATTGAATCACATATTTCCCAACGAATTAAAAGCAGGTACGGCATATATAAGAAATCACTTAGAGGCCCTGTGAGAGACAAATTGGGTTTAAGAGTAGTGGTCAATACAATTGAGCAGTGTTATGCGGCCGAAAGTCTGCTCAAAAACTTATTTGATACCTACGAAGATCTACGCGACGACTATATTAGCAAACCGAGACCATCCGGATATAGATCTATCCATAACACCTTAAAAGTAGAAAAAGGTGTTGATATGGAAGTTCAAATTAGGACACACGAAATGCACCAATATTCAGAATTTGGACCAGCGTCTCACCTGATTTATAAGCTGGGGGATAAGGGTGCCACTTCTCTGGCCTACGAAAAATTCAAAAATTACACGAAGGAAAACGAGCTTTGGTATAAAGAATTAAGTTTTTGGAAGGTTAGAAGCGGCACAGCTGAAAGCTTTAATCACAAAGCCCCTTTTTCAAAAAATGTTTACGCCTTCACCCCAAAAGGTGACATTGTAGAATTACCAAAAGGCGCTAGTCTAGTTGATTTTGCCTATTCAGTTCATTCTAGTTTAGGCGATAAATGTGTTGGGGGACATGTTAACCAAAAGTATGTAAGTCTAAACTATTTGATCCAAGATGGAGACTATGTGGAGATTAAAACGACTAATAAAGTAAACGCAAATCGTGATTGGTTAAAATTTGCAATTACAAAAAGGGCTAAGGAGCACATTAGAAAGAACCTTTTGAGAAACCTTGTCAAAAAATGAATTTCAACAAGGTTTCCCAATTTTGGCTTAGTGTTCGGCAACTAAATCAGCAAAGAAGTAGTCGTTCATTAGCACAGTAGCGCTATCCAGCAAGTGCACATCTTTTGGTAAAGTTTCCTCAAAAATTACATATCCTTTTGATGCGCGCATTATCTTAACTGTGTACGACGCGGCCTTACCGTCGACTACAAGCGCTCCCTTCGGTATGTAAATTGAGCCGTGCCCGTCTTTAACCAGTGTGAATTTAGCAATAAAACCGACTTCTCCCAAAGCAAGGTCCTGAACATAGCCGATCTTTTTAGCTTCGTAGTTTGCACTCGGTTCGTTGTCGGGATACGCCCTTTGAGTTACCGTTTTGCCTTTTGTACCGTTGCTGAGCAGTTTCGGCATCTTCCGTGCTTCAAAAGCGTACAGCCTGTTTTCGCGTGCCAGTTTGGCACATTTTCCGCACAAAAACCCTGAAACTGCCGGCGTACCACAATTGACGCACTTATCGCCTTTTTCGAAAACCGGAGTCATGTAAGCCTCCTCTCCTTATTTTTTTTATGTAGTCAATTATTGATGTGTAGATTCTATTTAAATAGGGTACTCACGTCAATAGTATGAAAAACTCAAATAACGACACGAGAAAGCACGATTATACGACATCTAAGATTCATACTTGCTGAGGCAGTAGGTAAGGTAAGTAGGTATTTAAATAAAAATAGAAATTATTTGTAAATTATTTTATTAAATTAATTTGGGATTGGCGATATTTCTGATTTTTTTGAGCGTTTTAACGAATTTATTCTAGTTCCCTGCTATTTTCTGAATTGAACCCGGGGGAGAGCAATTCGAAATAGGGAACAGTCATTCAAATAGATTAATGTCGTTAAATCTAAGGATTTTTACTAGAGTGTCTCCCCTAACCTCTTTGGAGTAATAAAATGAGAACTTTTTATACATTTCCTCGTCGTTTACGTAGCTCTCATGTCCCCTCTTATCTTCTTCCGTAAGTTCGTCTAATCTTTTTTCGATAATAGCTTCAATTTTTGCTGTCCCGAAAGGTACTAATTCAGGTCGTTTTACAAGAGTAACAATGTCTCCGACAGCAAGGTTTTTATCGTCAAAGAATCTCCAAGTTGAGGTTTTTTTGCCGTTTTTAATTAGCTCCACATGATGCGCCTCAAATGTTATGGTTTTGTTATTTTGCATATCGATTAAAGACTGTTCTTTAGTCTATCTAACAGTATATCTGTCGATTTAGGTAATTCTTCATCGTTGTTAAAAATTAAAGTAAATTCGGGGTCAGAAAGGAAGTTGTATATATGTTTGTTTACCGGATTAACCACCAGAAAACCTCTTTTTTTCATTAACAATGTAGCCAAGATATTTTCGACAAGAAGCCCCGTGCTAGTGGAATTATCCGTAACCAATGATATCAAGCAATCACATTTGAACATATTGATGAAAACATGCGGCAACGTTTTTAACATAGGGAAGGGGGAGCTATGCCAGTTTTGAACGTCTCGTCCGAGGACAAAAGTAGTATTGCCTGTGGAAATTATGTGTTCAGCTAAAGATAAGACCTTCATTTTAAGGTCTTGTTTATCGGCTATATTTGAGAATTTATATCCTATATAACATTTCATTGTTCCTATATATTACCATTTTCAAAAAGCGCATGTTTATCCCCGAAAAGTACAACGTCCCCTTCAGCGAGCTTAAGCTCATCCAAAGAGGACGTTAGTTTACAGGAGCGATTCCTGTGAGAACAGTTGTTGATATCTTTTCAAAAACTCTTCTTTTGCCTCCTCTGGTGTCCAGTGATGGAACAAAATTGGCAATAATCTGTAATTCTTCAGGCGAGGGCTTTGCAGATCTGCGTCTGGCGTAATTGTTGCAAGTTCCGTGAACAGCATGTCGTTGTCGGCTTGATGCACTGCTGCAGGTATTTCTTCCGGTAGCCCAAAGATCTTGGCGATCAGCCTGTATAGGTTGCCCTCAGCTTTCCGGTAGAATTTCATTTCAAGCTGGCGTTTAATTGGGCGAACGATGTCGCCTAAATAGGCTTCTCCCGCGTCGTGAAACAAAGCTGCTTTAGCATTAATTCCGGGCGGGAACAACAAACTAGCTAGAATACTGTGTTCTGCAACGCTGTAGAACTGTCTACAATGCCCGTTGAATCTGCAGATTCTAGATAGCGCCGTAGCGATATCTAGGATATGGATCTCATCTGCACTTGGATTGAATATGTGCACCCTCCGACCGGTATATGTTCCGATATACTCATCCTTGTTCATTGCTCGGCTCTCCTTCTGGTTCCTTCCTAACACAGATCCAAATTCCTTTAATGAATATGTAGATAATCCCAAGGAGTGCCCCGGCCGCTATCGGTACTAGCGCATAAAAGCCAAATATCAGGACTACAGTAGCCACTCCAATAAGCATGAAGGAATCTGCCACAAACTTCCTTGCCTTACTTCTATTGGTTCTTGCTGCCACATCATAGCTCAGGACGCTCAAGATCAGCAGGTAAAAGCCGCAAAATCCGAGTATCCCACCCCCTACGTAAGCCACTGCATAGTGCAGCTCTGCGAAAACCTCCCAACCTTCCATCAGTGTCACAGGAAACATAAGTAACCTCCTTTTTGGTATATTGTTTATAGGATAAGCGGATTATAGCACTTTTGACCTATAGAATAGATATATTTCTGAGTTAAAAAAAGTCGTACAATCTATATATGTCTAATACAAATCGAGAAAATCACTCATCCGAAGATTTTGATCACGTAAGCTACATTTACGAAGTTATATCTGATGCAAAAGACAAGTTTAAAGAACACGAGGGTGTCGAAATAAATACAGACGACCCGATTGAGTTGGAAATACAACAAATGCGAGACAGAGGGATTGATTTAGTCTCAAAGTTGGAGGAAAAAGGTATGCCGGAAGAATTCAAAGATATTCCGGATTTGGAAGAAGGTTTGCGGGAATTTGCCGATTGGGCCGTTTTATATTATCGGGATGGTGACGAGCAGAAATCAACTGCCGTAGTAGAGGTACTTGCCTCATTAGTAAACGACCTGGAGAGGAGTCAGTCGCCTTCAAAATTAGCTATTGAAGTGGCCGAGATAATGGACGAAGATCCTGCTGTAAAAACAGTAAGGTTGCAGGCTTATTTATCCGAACTTCAGCAGCAGCTGGATTCTTATGGTGAGGAATTCTCTTCGGAATTAATTCAGCATATTGAAGACCAGATGTTGGTATCAAATGAAGAAGGGGACAGGAAAACAGAAAAATTTTGGTGGGAGTTTCTGGTTACAACGCATAAAATGAAACCCGATGATTTAAAAGACCTTGCAAGAAAGACTTACAAGGAGGTTCGAAAGTCTCGTGGTGAGGATCAAGGTAGTGGTTCTGAAGATTCTGAGTAAAAGTGCTTATCTGGTGAGGGCGGTGAGGATCGAACTCACGACACGAGGCTTAAAAGGCCTCTGCTCTACCACTGAGCTACGCCCCCATAACAGCAAAAAACGGCATTAAGCAAAATACAAGTCGAATTATACCCAATTTAACCGATAAGTGAAATATTTATTATCCCTTCAATATTTCGTCGGAATATATGCCGGATTTCATAATTGTTTCTTTTGTACCATCTGACTTAACAATAGTTATTGTAGCTCTTTTGGTTATAACATCAATGTGTGATGGACAATCCCAATCCGCTCCGGTTTCTTCTGCAAACGGATGTCCAAAGGCAACGTGTAATCCCGGGAATTTTTCGTCTTGAAGAAGATTGCCTACAAATTTATTCAAACCAACTAAAGTACCAAGCCCAAGCTCGCCAACTCTTTTTCCGTTATCAAATTGGGATACATAGTTCATAAATACTCCGCTTGCTTCTGTAGATTTCGTGTCTCCAGTATTCATAGGTGTGGCCGATGTTATCATGCCATCCGCAATTTCTATTTTAATTGGCGAATTAAGTTCATCATATTCCTTGCACATCCAGTCCCCAAGTTCCCAGGCCACGACAGAACCGTCTGCAGTATACGGAACAGTAAAAAGCTCTCCGGCCGGTAAATTATGCATCTCGCCCTTGCCAATTATTCCGTTATCCTTAACCCACTTAAGATTTTGCGGATCTAGTGTAAATGTAATATTTGTTCCAAATTCATCTTGTGCTGTTATTTCTTCTGCAGCCGTTACTTTGTTGTAAACTCGATCGGTGATTTGTGCCATTAAGTTAAAGTCTTTGCTCATCCCATCTAGCATCAGCTCCTGTGTAATCCCTATCATATGGGCGTGGCGGCATCCAAGTTCTTTTGTAAGCAGGCGAATCAAAGGTGTCCTAAATACGTGCAATTCACCTTGATGTCCTTGAGCCGCATAAATTGACGCAGTAGGGGAGAAGGATCTAATAGTCTGTTCGAAGTCGTATGTTAGTTCTTGAACGGGTCTGGAGGTAAAGTCTTCAATTTTGATCATCAAAACAGTTTGAGAATATTTCTTTGCCGTTTCCAACAGCGCACTGCCGACCTCATATGTCTCGTTATCGGTAATTATTAAAAGTTTGTCCGAGTTTTGAATATTTAAACATTGTTTAATGGCAGTTTCTGCGCCGGGTAAAAGTTTTGAGTTCATATTAATACTTTCAATGTTTGTACTCAGTTTATATTAGTGGATTTTGTTGGTTTTTCCAATTTTTCAGGATCTATTTGACAACAATCTGAAAAATCACTATATTTCTATAAATGCTTTGAAGCGGAGACGCCTGAAATGACAGGCCTTAGTGGTCCGTGGAGCTGATGATGCGAAATACAAAGTAGTATTGTCCGGTTGCTTCCCGTTATAAAAAGCAAGGTATCACTGCGAAAGCAAGTACCGAAAATATAAGTTCTGAAACTGCACGTATTGTGTGTTTCAGAAAAAGTGAGGTGGCACCACGTATTAAAGCGTCCTCACAAGGATTGAACTATTTATGTTCGGTCTTTGTGCGGGCGCTTTTTTTACGCAATAAACAAATAAAAAAATAGTAAAGGAGTGAGACAAATGAGAGTTACTAATATCGCTTTAGGTAAGAAGTATTCCAAAAAGGTAGGAATGCTTCAGTCGCTGTGGAGAGACTATGAGGAAAGAATCAGAACTCTGCCACAGAGTGACCATTGGGAGTTTTTTGCCGATAGAGATCATCTGTGCCTTGGGACATTAGATACGAAATCCAAGAACGGCAATGGACTAACATTCAAGGAGGCGTTTCAGGGCATGCTGCTAGTAATTTCGGCAACGAACAATATCTTTAGGAAAATGTTCTTCCCGAAATTAAGCTATGCCGAGGCTGTTGCCAAAGGTTCGTACTATTTGACAATGATGGCGGCCAAAGAAGCTTACGTAGGGCTAGAAGCTGAAGAAGTAGCAGGAATGGCGGCGGCCGGAATGATGGACCTGTTTTTTGTCCCCAATCTTCACATGATGTTTGAGACGTGCGGAATGGGAGCGGATAGGGGCTGGGGTACAAAAACGGTTAAGACCATTAATGCCTCAACTTTATCCGCCATCGTGCTGGCAGCAATGGGATTACCTACAACCAAGCACGGTTCGTACGGCAATACGACCAAAATCGGTTCAACTGACGTGCTGGAGCAATCCGGAGCAAACGTTGCAATTGATGGTGCAGAGGAACTTATGCGCATTTTCAAAAAGACAAGATTTCTTTTCACGGATGCACATACTGTTAAAACTCTTCACTACTTGTCCCATCTGCTCAAGGTCGAGACAGTCAATCATGTGATTGGACCTATGACCGGACCTGTTAGTTCTTCTACCAGGCTCTACAAGCTCATGGGGGTGAATCACAACGTCCATCCGCTAACAGTTGCCGGGGCCTATACGGAGTTGCATCGAGAGGGTTTTGTTAATTTAGGAGGAGCTGTAATAGTAGGAGGTGTAAATGCTATTCCAAAAAGAGAGGATTTACATTCACCTACGTGGTTCCGAGATCACTGCTTTTTAGACGAGGTTAGTCCTGTGGCAACAATCGTATGTTTAGCAACCGGACCTACTGTTTTAGGGACAGTGTGTTTAGAGGGGTCAGCGCCGTTTGGGGTTGAGTTTCACGAACATGACCTCAAGGTTCCTAACGAGATGCACACGCTCATGCAAGCAAACCAAAAGGCATTGCGAGGTGAAGGACCGTTGGGCAACTACTTAGCCGCGAACACAGCTTTGGCAAGAATGGCCGGTGAAACGGAATTCTTTACCTTAGATCGCTTACGAGACTATACGGAAGATGCGCTCAAAGTATTACAAAGCGGCGCCGCCGAAAGACTACTAGACGTATATGTTGAGGAAACTGGCGGAACTAGGATTGTTTGGTAGAAATTAGGGTGTGTTGGTTATCAACCGATGCTGACACACCTTAAAAATTTTTCTCTAAATTTCTCAGCTTTTTCTAATGAAATCCTCTTATCAAATCCTTTAAGATTTACATGCTGTTCTTTTGTTAATGATTCGCCTTCTTTTATGGCAGTACCGATAATAATTCCGTCAGCATATTTTGTTAGTGTTTGTAGGTTATCAATATCTGCACCACTTCCAATAAGAATTGGGAATTTATCAGCAGCCTCACGAACCTCTTCAAGATCCGATGCTTTGGGCGCATCGCCGGTCCACTTACCGGTAACTATCAATCCATCGCTATCTTTTTTAATAGCTTCTTTCGCACTTTCACTTAGAGGGCGCACGTTTAGCAATTCAGAATGTTTAACTTGGATATCCGTAAATATGGCTATGTTTTCCGCTGAAATTTGTTTTCTAAAATTTGTGACGGCTGAAGCATCGCCAGTAACTACTCCATAATTTGTTTTTACGTTGTCCACAAAAACTGGAACTCGGACATACGAAGCATTTATTAATTTGGCAATAGATAGAGCAGAATAAAAGTCGTTCCATAAAACGCATATACCAATTGGAATTGAGATTTCTTTTGCAATTTCATTCGCAACGTAAGTAAAACTGGAAACAACATTTGGTTTTACAAAAATATCATGAGGCAAATCATAATTATTCTCTATAATAATTGAGTCGAATCCCGCCTTTTGTAGAGTTGTTGCATCTTTCAAAGCATTTTCAATATTTTTTTCAATTTCCGGAGCGTCAGTTACACCTAATAAAGGTGCCAAGTGCACCATCCCTATTAAAGGTCTTTTAGTTTTAAAAATTGATCCAAAATCTAACATCTTATGTGATTATACAAGAAATTTGTGTGGGATAGCGAAATGTGGCACAAAAGGACGGAGCTCCCGATAAGTTTTACTTTTCGAGAGCTCCTATTTAGTTGTCATTATTAGTCGTGCTTTTCCTTTGGTACCATGAAAATTCCAAGCACGATCAATGCAGAGCCGATCAGGCGTAGAAGCCAAATTACTGCTCCTTCCGGCAAGTCAAACATTCCAGGCAATGCCCAGGCAGCAACAAGAGTTACCGGTACTGCCATAACGTTGTTGGCGTTGGTGATCATACTTACTGTGCTTGCGCGTTCGTATTTCTGTGCAACAATTGCCAGTGTATTTCCACCGTAAGCCAGAAACATTGTGAGCATTACCCAAGGAAAGGCCTTCCACCACACACCTGTCATCAAGGCGAAGTACTCATCTAGTACCCCAAGGTATCCAGCAACCAGCAATGTTAAGACCGTCCCAGTAATGGCTAGCCAGACAAAGCGCCAAAAAGCCACATTTACCATGTTCTCAGTTTCGCGAACCTTGAAAATGGCAATCGAGCCGATGGCCTTAAAACCGCCGCGGAATACCACCAGGAGCACTAGGTCCATAACAGTAATGGTCAGCCCGGCTCCCAGATTATTTACCGAAGCCAGCCCGGCACCGATTAGCACCATGGCTGCGGCTATCACGACCAAAACTACACTTTTTCCTCGATAGTCTTTGGCGTCGTATAACGCAAGATATATCAAGGAGACATTGCTTAGTGCGATTAGGATCGAAGGGTCACCTTTACCGGCAACAAACAGGTAGGCGAAAGTGCCTAAAGCACCTGTGATGCCAGCAACAGCTACCCAAAGACCTTGAGTACCGCCAATCCATTTCTCGCCTGTGAAAGTCGGGTCAATGGTGGGACCAAAGAGCCGGTTGTAAACATAGTTGAGAGTAACGCCGATCCAGCTTCCCATTGTCAGGTAGACTAGAACGGCAACGATACCCTGTTCATGTGTGATGACGTTTGTCATTACATTTGTGTCTGAGATCAGCACGAATGCTTCGAAAAGCGCTGCCATTAAAGCGAGCACAATTCCGCTTGTTCGCCATCTACGACCAGGCCACAAAGGTTTGGACGTCTGTGCTTTAACAGTATCCATAGTTCCCTCCATTATTCGTTGAACAGATTTGGATAATTTAGGCCCATTGCTTCGCGAACGCGTTCAATGGTAAGTTTGCCTATACGGCGAGCCCGGGCATTACCTACGGCCAACAAATCACCTTCGATGTGCAGTTTTTCCGCCTCGTGACGTCGCTCGCGGATTGGAGCAAGAAACATTTCCAAAGCCGCAAATAGTCTTGCTTTTACTTCGACATCACCAACTCTGCCTTCTTGGTAAAGTTTGGTTAATTCGGCAACTTCGTTAGCGTTCGGGTTGAACGCCCGGTGATAGATAAAAACAGGGTTGTCTTCAGTATCTCCGGGTATATCGGCACGAATGCGTTTGGGGTCGGTAAACATACCCTGAACTTTCTTGCGAACTGCCTCGGTGAGATCAGCGAGCTCGATGACGTTATCCATTGATTTACTCATCTTACCTTGCCCATCTGTGCCCACCAGTCTGCCTATATTGCTTACCTTTGGTGCGCATTGCATCAATACAACCGGACCGTACATTCGATGAAAAGCATTTACTATATCGTTTGTACTTTTTAAGTGAGGTATCTGATCTTCCCCAACAGGCACAAGGATTGATTCCCCGGGGTGGGTCTTAGGATCTCCTGAGAATAGCGTGATATCCGCCGCCTGTGATACGGGGTAGGTCATAAAACCCACAGTTACGTCAGTCCTCCGTGTTTTCAGCTCATCCTTGATTGTCGGGTTGCTGTCGATCCAGGTTTGAGGTGTGACCATGCTAAGGTAAGTGGTCAGCTCAGTAAGTGCAGGGACAGCACTTTGCAAAACGAAGTACACGTTATCCCTGCTACCGTCCAACCCTACCGCCATGAAGTCCAAGACTACTTCTCGTACAGAACGTTCTATCAACTCACGATTTCCAGCGTGAGTCGTAAGTGCCTGCACGTCGGCTATGAGAAAAAAACACTCATAGTCATCTTGCAGGGGGATCCATTGTTTGAGCGCACCGACATAGTGCCCCAAATGCAATCGACCCGTCGGTCGTATGCCTGTTAAAACGCGTCCACGTTTATTTCCTTGCATTGAAACCTCCTCTCCTACTTTTGAATGTGCTTTGAGATATAAAAAAAGGGAACTGGGCGCACAGTAATCTTTCGATTAAATGCACTAGCAGTTCCCTTTCTCAGTACCGGCGGCGAGTTTCGATCTCGCTGCAACTCGTTTTGGAGACGAGTGCTCTTCCAATTGAGCTACGCCGGCGTTCTCCTTTTACTACTCCCAAGTTTAGATCTTTCGAACAAACGTAAATGGAAATAATAACTTAGTTTTTTCGTACTAACTTTTTGGTTGGATAATTATTATATTAAACAAAGCTATAAGTCAAGTGTTCGTGAAAATGCGTGCCCTCTAGTAGATGTTGTAGTATTTCCCAATTATAATTCGAAGCGTTGTTTTAAAATGTTTGTGGGTACAAGCGCCGAATTTTTGAATTCAGTTTTTGTACCCACTTAGTTTTGTCGAGGCCGGCGGTTATTTACAATTACTTTTCCGTCAGCCCGACGATGATAGACAACCTTTCCATCCGGCTTAACCACCTCGTGAGAGTGATAGTCGCTTTCTGGGGGACGGCTGCCTCTAGGAAACAGGTAGATGTGCTTGGTCCCATCTGGATCTGTTACAATCTTCATCCTGTATCCCGTTGCGCGATCTCTACCCCATGTTATCTTTCTTCCTGGCACTACGGAAGATTTCGACCGATTGTTTTTTGTCGAAACCTGGACCAAGAAGACGATGACTAGGATGAGGAGAAACAGACCCAGAAAACATCCAGAAACCCAAACGTCCAACGTAAACCTCCTTTTTTTCTATTATTCAATTGAGATAAGGCCATTATACCAGGAAAAATCGATTGCGTAAACTACTATAGGGCATAGGTTTGTTCTCCTTATGCCCTAAAAATAGTCGAAAATATTGTTAATTTGGGTATTGAATTAGGTTTTTACCGTTTACTATTACGTCGTACTCGCGTTTAACTATTCCGTTTGGACCGGCTCTAAACTGATAGTTACCGACTTTCATGTTCTTTAAGTAAACCGGCACACAGTCAGGTCCTGTAGGAGAGCAGTTTGAGGCCAAAACGTTTCCGTGTCTGTCTGTAAATCCTTCAAAGTTTGCGTAACCATCCTGCTTTCCGTCTCTGGCATCCATCTGAGCAGTAATAGTTATATTCAACAGATGAATTGGTTCCTGCCAGGAGTTGTTACCTCTGAAAATTGAGCCGTACCACATTTTCGGTAAGTAGACTACGTTGTAAGGATCGTCAGGATTAATTGCACCCCAGTCTTCACCCATCAAGCCATTTCTAACAACAACTTTAGGCTGATTTCTAAATCTAATAGGTCTGTTACTTCCGTACCAAGTGAAATCACCGTTTCTACAACAGGGAACTTGTCCATTGATGTAGGCCATGTGTAATCTTCTGTCGTCTCCTCTTGTAGGACTATCCGGTAGGGGAATAGTCTGACTATCGGACGCGGTTGTTGCGACTCTTAAGAATCCATAATCCAAATGACCTCCCACCCTTACGATTCCCTTAAAATTCGGGTCTGCTGGATCGCAACCCTCCGCTTCCAGCCAATATGAATGGTACCTGGTTGTAGCGCCAAGAACACCGTCTTGGTGATATTCAGCTCTTATATTTGTAAAGCCGTACGGCGCATTACTTGGAGTACATTTGGAAACTGAAACTACGTTCCATTTGTATGAGTTGTGTTTTACGTGATTTTCTGTGCCTGCGTGGCTTGAAGTTTGCCATGGATAAGAAATTTCATTACCACCGGTAAAAGTGCCAACCGAACCGAAAACATTGTTTAAAATATTCGGGTCGTCGTGATGTTCGTGTCCGTAACTACATTTAACAGATCCATCCGAGTTTTTTTGAACAAGCGGATGCCATTTAGATTCATTATGATCTGTACAAAGTGGAACTGATAATGTGTCGCCGGGTAAATTAGAGTATCCGTTTGCGGAGGTGCTTCTTGTACCCGAACGTTCTCTAGTTGTACTTTCCCTAGTTGTACGTTCTCTGGTTTTTTTGGGGGTTAACGAAAAGACCTGTTCCATGTTTAGATAGGATATTCCGATAACCGAAAATAAAATTAATAAAGCTATTAACCTAGAAGCAATTTTATAACTATAGTTGCTATTAGTTTTGTTTTTATAGTTTTTCATAATTTAATGTAATTTACGGGTCCCATCTTTATACCAAACGCATAGACATGTGTCAATGTGTGAAATGTTAAGTCAAGTATTTGGCGCACTATAGAAAATTACTACGGTTCAGTTCAATTAAAAAATTAGAGGTTTTTAAAATAAATTCTGAGGGTTTCGATATCTTTGATATCTTTAGTTCTAGAGAGTTCAAGTTTCGAGCTTAGTACTTTGTCGAGTCGTACAAATCTTATTCCTTCAATTACTTCAGCATCGTCGATAAGCTCGTTCACATCCCAGTTATCGGAAATCCACTTGTTAAATACCTGGATTTTGCCATCATCCATGTCGATCTCCAAGCCGTGTTTCAAAAGTGATGGGTGCGGTGTGCCTAATTGTTTTGCAGATTCCCACGCATCTTCTCTAGCAATAATGTCCAAATCATGAAATTCGTTTTTCAGATTGTGCGCGTACATAGGTCCACTCCCAAAAATCGCATAATTATTTGGGTTTAAGTTTAATGTTAGTAGTTTTTGGAATACCGGATTTTTCTTAAATTGCTCCATAAGTATTTATCTTAACAGGTTTACTCTGTTATAGGTAAATTCTTGGTAGGTACAGGCATTATTGACCGTACTTTAGTATAATGCTGCCATGTCATTAAAACAGTTGCGTGGCAAAGAGGTCAAAAGATATTTTAAGGATCAACCAAAGAGATACCATGAGATCGTTTTGGTCCTAGAGAATATTCAATATGCCAAAAACGTGGCTAATATGTTCAGAACAGCCGAATCTGCCGGTGTTGAAAAAATCCTTTTGACAGGCATTTCTCAAAGACCTCCTTTTGGTATAGGCCTAAAGAAGGTATCGCGCGGGTCTGAAAATAAAGTAAAACATGAGTATTTCGAAAAGACATTAGACATTTTACCCACACTCAAAGATGCCGGATACACTATACTTGCCATCGAACTTGCAGACAACAACGTGCCCCTGTCATCATTAAAAGAATTTTTAAAGGACAAACCGAAAGTATGTCTAATTGCTGGTAATGAGGATTCGGGAGTTAATAAATCGACTCTGGAGCTATGTGACAACGCTGTAACCATCCCAATGTATGGCAAAAACCCTAGTTTAAACGTTAATGTAAGTGTCGGGATTGTGTTGTTTAGCTTTTGAAATGAGTGGTGTAGGTCTGCCTTTATCCCGCTATAGACTCCACGACATCCTTGCAAGACCCCTCCCTGATATCCTTAATCTGCATACATATTCTGTTAATTTCCATGTCGATTTCCTGTTCATAGGTAGTTTGTTTACAAAACGCCTCCGGACTCAGTTCTTTTGAATAATATAGATATCCGGGTTTATGTTTTGCCAACAATTCCCGAGTGTCTTCTCTCACCTCATACACCGGGTCTGAAGCATCGAGGGTCGTAAAATACTGAACAATCCGTTTATCCTTAAAATCGAAGTCTATGTGTCTATTACTTATGCAGTCAGCCTTACCCACCTGCAAGTATAATGGAACAGTTCGCCTGGAATTTAGGGTAAAGACTACTTCAGCTACAAACCCCAGATTTGGCAAAAAGTAAGGTCTGATACAGTTTAAGTCCATGACAGTATTCTTGTTTATAAGAATAGTTCGGATTTTATCTTCTTTGCTGTTTAAATACATTGCTGAAATGTTGAGGATATGAAACCCCAGGTCAAGCTCCGGGCCATCCTTAAAATAAAGGTCAGTGTTTTGGTTATCCATAACTTTATTAAAATATTTCGAACCCTCTATCATGACCGCATTGATAAATAGTGGCAGGTCGTCGGTTTTACTCAGTATTTGAATTAAATTGTCTGCACGACCATACGAATATTTACCTGAGAAGTGAAGTCTTCCGGGGTATTTTTTAATCAAGTTTTTAAATTCTTTTATTTGCGAAAGGTCTTTTGTATAAGGTTTTTCTATAAACACTTTTTTTGTTTGAAGTTTTGGTTGACTTAGGATTGCTGTTAGTAACTCAAGTCTGACGTCGGCAGGTACTAAAAGTGCAATAGCCCCGTAGCTATCTGAAGTATTCATCAGAATTTCTATAGTGTTTTTTGTTGAATCTGTAGGGTGGTAGGGGAAACCGCTGTTTAAGTGCTTCTGTTGCGTGTCGTTTTTACTTATGATTCCTGATATCACAAGTTGGGCTTTTTCGTGTGCCGGTACCCAGTATTTGTCAAAAACCTGGCCACAACCTATTACCATGAATTTGATCGGCTGCATAACTAAAAGTGTATCAGATGTTGTTGAGTTGAAGAAGCATATTTGGTGAACGGACTGCGTCTAGGATGGAACACCTTTGTAGAATCGGTAATAGAGACAGCAGAGTTTTAGAGGATGTTTTTGCAGGTGCTACTTTATGCAGTAAGAGTGGGAGTTATTTAAATATAATATACCCTTAGTGTAATGGAACTATAAATATTGGATATGTTGTAGATACAATTCTCCTCTAGGAGTAACATGCAAAATATCGTTATTTTCTATTAGTAAGAATGCATCCTTGAGTGCTTTAAGTACGGCTTCTTTTTCAATAGTGCTTATTACAGGGTATTTTTCAAAAAAGTCACTTTTCTTAATGGCTCCAATTTTGTATAAATCTAATAGAATTGCTTTAGTTTTCAAAACAAGGAATGTATCTAAATAATTAAATTCAAATAAGTTTAATCTATCTATAAGTTCAAGTAATGTTTGATTTTGCTGGGTTACGACTTCTTTAAATGCTTCATTTTCTGCCTTTGTTTGAGTAAGAAGTGCTTTTACTTCTGCAGAATCGTCTATATCTTTGCCATCTGTTGCTTGTGTTTGTTCTAAAGAACTGCCCCCTGGTAAATTCACTTTTTTTATTCTTGGAATTAATTCCGCAATCTCTTCTCTAAAGATTAATGCCAATACAATTAAGGCAACGGGTAAAGATAAAACAGTCTTCAAAACATCTGGTAAGGTAGAAGTTAAAAAAATGTCAGTTGCACTTAAGGACATGGATGTTTCTTGTATTGTCTCTAACATAAGTGGATTATATCACTAGATATAGACTATAGGTATACTTTAGGTGTATAAATACAGTAGTACTGCTCATAAACATATGAGTGTATTAAAAATCAAAACACTTTTAATAGTTGTTTCATTTACTCTTGTAACTCTATTACCTCAAAATATAGCTTTAGCTAAAAGTGGTTGTTGTTCCTGGCATGGTGGCGTTTCCTATTGTGATACGTCTGCAGGTAGATATGTTTGCAATGATGGTACATATTCGCCTTCTTGTGGGTGCACTTATATAGCTCCCAAACCTGTGTGTGTTTATCCTTCGCTCAAGAATGGCAAAGGAAACTATACATTTTCACAGAATGGTTGCTCCCAAGATGTTACATTCACTTGGGACAAAGGTACAAATGATGACTTTTACAGCATAGGTATTTCAAAAAATGCAGGGGCAGACCCAGGACCTCTGTCGGACACAAATACACAACGATTTGTCTTTAAAGATGTCAAACCTGGTAAATGGTATATCAATGTAAAACCAGGTAGAAGTTGTGGGTGGGGGGATATTGTATATTGGGAAGTCGATGTACCAGAGGCCACTCCCCAAGTTACATTCAAAGAAACCTTGATAGACGAGGAAGAACGAAATTTAGAGTATTCCGTTAAATGTGCAACCAAAGCAGAAATTAGCCCAGAAATAGGAACCATAAAAGTTGGGGATTCGTTTGTTAAAATCAAGCCTACCGCAGACATTACTTACACCTTAACTGCAACGAACGGTACTAGTACTATAAAACGTGCTGTTTATGTTAAGTACCCTTTAATAAAAGAAACGCCTGTAAATAATATGGTTGTTGAAAGTACGCAAAGCAGTGAAAAATCGACTAGCAGTAATAAAGAATCTTCAAACAACTTAGTTAGTTTGGGTCTACTCGCAGGTGTTGGTGGCTTAATATGGTATGCTAGAAAACATTAATTAGCGAATTAACGACTTGTAATGACTTTCGTCTATTACTTTAGCAGTTTTCCAATAATTGGGTATGTAAATACCATCAGCACCCAGGTTTGCCCTGTTACTCACATACTCATTAACACTTTGAAGATATAACTCTATGCTTGACATGTTTAGTTTTTCAATAACATAATTTTCTAAATAGCCTTTAAGCTTTAAATCCATTTCTTTATAGTCGTCAGGTTGTTCAATTGCGAATTTTGGATAATCAAGCATGTTAAAAGAGGTAAAAAGGACCTTAAATAGTTTGTAATTAAATCCTGTATAACGACCCGTCAACTTCTCTTTAATTAAATTCCATAACACATCACCATATCCCTCTAATTGTTTACATTTAGTTTTTTTTAATTCGAAGTATTGCCACCATAGCATTTCGGTTAAATAATTCTTTTTACTCTCTGGGATTTTATCCGCTCCTGCTTCCGCAAGTGCAACTATACAATCAACAAAAGTCTCCAAAACCCAATACGGTATGCTTGCGTTATCTGGTTTTTTTACAGACGGCAGTTCTAGTTCACTTGAGTTTTCTATGTATCTAAAGATATCTCGAAATAGCTCTTGAGTTTCATACATAAAGTAAAAATATGCATTTGGAAACTCTCTATCTATATCAATACCTTTAATATTAAAGTTAATGTTTTCTACCATTTTCTTAAACCAAAATTGAAAATTCATTACAAAAAGGTGCCAGTGTATATTCCGGGCAAGAGCTATCTTAAGCATCCATTCATAGAAAACAATCGTAAGATAAATTGGGCTTTTAAGTCTGTCATCCCCATACATATTGAAATTTGGATAATTATTTATATCGTCTTTGGCGTAATATAATTTGTCGAAATAAGTATCCATACTTGCTTGTATGGGTACAGCTATTTCACACTTATCAATAAAGTTGCCATCAAAAAGTGTATCTAACAAAATAGTCCTTGTAGTATCTATTCTTGAACTATCGTTAGGTGAGCTGTTATTAAATAATTCTGTATATAATAATGACTGTAGGTTTTGATATAGAGTTTTTATTGTTATTTCAATTGTTTCCTTAATTCTATAGTTATAGGCTTTTACACAGCTAATTATTAAAGGTATATATTCGGGTTTGTAATTTATTGATAATTCTAGAATTTTCTTATCCAAAATATATTTAGAAAAAATGTCATTTGCTTTAGACGAAGACTTATCTAGAGGAATATTTTTATAAAAATATCTATTACCAGTCAATTTATAAATTAATCTCTCAATGGTATTTTCATATTTATTTCTTACTATATTGATAAATTCATTAATTTTACTAGTCTCACTAACTTCAACTTCACTCTCACCATAATTTGTGATAATAATGCGTGGTTCCATGTCAGGAATAATAGCGAAAAGGAGTTTGTAAAATAACTTTCTATACCAAATATGATTATTTGCAACATCAACTATATGTTTACAGTTTTCATATAGACTATCGATTAATAATACCCAATTATCATTACGTTGATTTGTACCTAAATCCTTTCTATATAAGTCTTCGAAGTAACTGTTAACCTTTTTTATATTACCCCGATTTATTTTTCCAGTACTTATATCAATTCCTACAGCTAATACATAAAGTACAAGAATAATATAAATAATTACGGAAAAGATATTAGGTATTTGAGCAATAACTCTAAGATTTTCAATCAATCCGTAGAAAAATGGTATTTGTACAAGCTTTGTAAAATAAGCTTCGTTTAGGGAACTTATATTGAAGTTTGTATTTATTACAATCGCAATTAAGGAAGTAACTGCAAAATAGATAAGTGTAAATGAAGTACCTACAAATAGATGAACTTTAGACCTTATTTTTTCGGGGAAAACTGCATACACAGCCACAACAAATGACCAGAATGTTACTAATACGAACATATCTACAGTAGAGCGCATGTTTGCATTATAGCAACAAATTATAAGGCTATAGTTTGAAAAGATTTTCCAGGCTAATTTGCAAAACTTTTGCTATGCGATCTCTTTTTTTATAAGAGATTGTTACTAGGTACGGGAAATGAGGTAGATTTAGGGTTAGTTTTAAGTGCTTTTTTAACACTTTACCCACTTATGATGATTTAGCTAATGGAACACCAGATTTGAAGCCTATCTACAAGTTAAACACAGTATTGGTTGGTGAAGATTTTTCAATGGTGACCCCACGGGGAATCGAACCCCGATTACCGGGATGAAAACCCGGCGTCCTAACCGTTAGACGATGGGGCCTAAATGGCCAAAAAAGCTTTAGAAACAGCGTAGAAACCTACATATATTATCAATAAACCATTAAATTAAGCAATAGCCGCGGTTTCTGGTAAAATACTAAGGAAAAACCTCTATGGATATCATTCAGAAAGTCATTTTTATGATTGTATCGTTTGCGCTATCGGTGGCGCCGGTAAGTACCTATGTTGAAGGAGTGGCCGGCCAGCCGGAGTCATTTTTCCCTGGGGCGTCGCAGACAAGTACAGACAAAACTATTTCGGGGCTAATTTATAGAGGTCTGTTCAGATATGATATTTACGGTACTTTAGTGCCGGATTTGGCGGAGTCATGGGCAATATCAGAGGACGGACTTGTGTATACAATAAAACTCAAAGATAACCAGTTTTGGACAAACGGCAAGAAAATTACTTCAGACGACCTTATTTACACTTCATTTAATATCTCAGATTTGGCAGGAGTCGCTACCGATAAGGTAGATGAGCTTTCGGTTAGGTATATTTTGCCAAATAAATATGCGCCATTCTTAAATTTGCTTACAGTCGGTGTTATGCCTCTAAACTCCTTGGATAAGGATAATCCTTTACACCCGGTTTCAAGCGGTGATTTTAGGGTTGTTCGTATCGAAAAGGACGGTATTGTAACAAAGCAGATTATATTAAGAACAACTAAGGATGAGTACAAGATCAAAAAGATTATTTTTAGGTATTACAGCAACGACACCGAGTTGGCTACTGCGGCCAGATTAGGTGAAATAGACGGCTTTTTGTCCGACGATGTCCACGGGCTCGAAAACTTTAACAATCACAGATTTCCAACACAGGGAATCTACTATTCTCTCTATTTTAATTTGTCACAGGAAAAGCTGAAAGATGTAGAACTAAGAAAAAAACTTGAGAAAGTGTTAAATAAGTCAGAACTGATTATTGACAGGGGAATAGAAGCTCAGGGCCCACTAAGTAGGAGCGTTTTTACTGATTTAGGTTTGAAGTTTAATAAATATGAAAAAGACTTTACCGAAGATTTAGCCGGCACAACTTTGACTATCACCGCGCCGGACATCGCAGTTCATACAGAGTTCGTAAACAGAATAAAAAATGTATGGGAAGACAAACTTGGTATTGATGTTTCGGTAAATGATGTTGAATCCGGCCAAATCTTAAGTACGGTTATAGAGCCCAGAAATTTTGAAATACTTTTTTATGGGCAAGAGACCGGGCGTGATCCGGATCGATATGTAAACTGGCACTCAACTCAAAAAGAGGCGCCAGGCCTTAATATCACCGGTTTTGAAAATGTCCGAGCCGATAGAGCATTGGAGGAAGGCAGAAACGAATTGGAAAATGAAAAAAGAACAATTCACTACAATGAATTCCAAAAGTCAGTAATTGATAACACCCCCGCCATTTTCTTGTATCACCCCTATACAAACTACTATGTTTCCAAGTATGTGTCGGGGATAGGGGAAAAGTACACCTTTACGCACGCTGACAGGTTTTTAGACTTTTTCAACTGGGAGAAGATCCGCACAAATTAACTTTGCTCAAGTTGTACTACCATATCTCATAGTGTAGAATCAGGTAAATTTTCAAGATCAGAAAAAACGAAATAACAAAGAAAGGAGATTAAGCAGGTGAACCGACAACAAGCGTTGGTTATACGTGTTGGAGACCGTCGTGTTGGTGACCACTGGGGTAAGGACTTGGAAGACGCTTATGAACGATTCATGAGGGCCTATGAGCTTACAGAAAAAAACTGCCTGGTACGGGAAGTTCCGGCATTGGGCTCTACTGCAGGAATTCGAGGATTGTTGAGCCTTTGGCCAACTTCCAGGTGGGTTTTTATCGTAGTGCCTTTTGTTTCAGGACAGACTGAGTCAGAAACGGTAATTTCGTGGCTTACGCAAGTGCTGGAGGTAGGGAATCGGGCTGGATTACGCGGAGTCACGCCTGTCGTATTAAAACAGGCCGAATCCGGACCATTTCCGTGGATATGGTCATTACCGAGACACAGCTCACACCATCCTTGGTACTTAACATACCAAAGAGCCTGCGGAATAGCGCACATATTGGAGCAAAGTCCTCTGGTGAAGAATATATGGCTGTACGGCTCAGTGGCGCGCGGTGCGAGATCAGGCAGGAGTATTTCCCGAACCACTGGTTGTCAGGACATTGATATATGTATCCAAACTTCTGAGGCCGATGAGTGGATTCGAGGGAAATTCCAGGAGCTTTGTGAGCGGAATACCGACAAACCGCGTGCTCAAAGAGAACCTCTGTTTACACGATCCTACCCTGTCATGGAGGCGGACTTTATGTTAATGTACGGT
>MEWG01000008.1:13790-16688 GCA_001773295.1 candidate division WWE3 bacterium RIFOXYD1_FULL_39_9 | reverse complement strand
TCCTGTGGGGCTGATGACCGCAGCATTAAGGGAGAAGATCGAGCGGATAACAGATGGACAGCGGAATGACGATTTGAGCCTCGATGAAAGCCTTTTGGAATCCCGGGAACCGTCCAGGGTAGTGACAAAAGCCTCGTTCATACTCTGGCCGACTGTTCCCAATCCAGGCTTACTCGCATTGGCAAGGACATTGTGTGCCGACCCGTTTTTCTGGGACAGCTTGGAGGCAGACGCCCTATGTTGGAATGGGTTTGATTTTAAACTAGAGCCATTTCCAGGCTCAATGTTTATGAATCACGACAGGGATTACCGCTTCATCAAGGGTAAAACTGCGCCATTCGAGGACGATAGAATCTACCTCGACGACTTGTTTCGTTAGTTTTTTGGTCGAAGTTGCTGTAGAGCAATTTGAAACACCCTCAATGGAAATTTAATTTTCCAAAGAGGGTGTACTTTATTTAGCAGTTCCTTTGCTATAATACTGATGCTTACATTTTGAAATATGGTGGCTGTAGCTCAATGGCAGAGCACTGCTCTGTGGAAGCAGGGGTTGCGGGTTCGATCCCCGTCAGCCACCCCATGAAAAATGATCAACAACCTTTACGGTTGGTGAACATTTTTTATTGAGATCGATCAGGGATCGAATGCCGGACTGAACGAGCATATGCGAGTGAGGGAGGCGGGGTAGCGTGCTTTCAGACGTTGCGAGTGAAACGAGTTACGAATGAAAGACACGTGACCGATCCCCGTCAGCCACCCCAAAGAATTAGGTTGTTATACCAACAAATTTACAGTATACCCAAATAGCTAATCGAACCATTTTGTATTGTATACTGGTAAATATGGAGAATATAAATGTACAAAAGATAGAAAAATCAGATGCTGAAAGATTCTTTGAACTCTATAAAGCAATTTCTCTTAGTGATTTTGATAAATGGAGCGAGGAATCCAAAGAAAAATGGTTTTCAGATGATTACTCTTTAGATTATTGGAAGAACCTACTTGAAGAAGATAAATTACCTATTTTTGTCGCTGTAGAAAATAATAAGTTTGTAGGTTATGTAATGTTAGAGGGTATTAACTTTGGTGTCGGTTATCTCGGTTGGATAGGTGTTTTAAAAGATCTTCAAGGTAAAGGTGTTGGAAGTATACTGATAAAAAAAATTGAGGACTGGAGTAGTAGAAATGGTATACACAAGCTAGAATTAGAAACACAAGAGCCTACATTGCAAATTTTTTATGAGAAACACGGTTTTACATTGGAGGGCATTAGAAAGAATAGTTGGCAGCACTTAGATAATTACATGTTTGGAAAAGAGTTAACAGGTTCAAGTAACAGTTGATATAAACTTAACTCTTTCATAATTTGGTTCAAATCGGCTCTGACTAGCCACCCCAATAATCTGAGCTAATATTACAACATCTCTAAGCAGATCCAAAAATATAGTTCTAACCAGAATATATTATGTATAATTGTTGGTATGAAAGATTCATATCAGGATATTTTCAAAGACAAAAAAAGAATCCTCGTAGTATTTGCACATCCCGACGATGCTGAAATATACTGTGGTGGTACAATTGCTCGTTTAACTGCAGATGGCAAAAAGGTAAGAGTTGTAAAAGTAACTTCAGGTAATAAGGGTTCCAGACAGGAAAATATTTCTGAGAAAGATCTCAAAGCGTTAAGAGAAAGAGAAGATAATGAGGCGATGAAGGTATTAGGAGTCGTTCCTGAGGACAATATTTACTTAAATCTTGGAGACGGCGAAGTTAACAACGACATGAAAACAATCGAACCGCTGGTGATGCAAATAAGACTATTTAAGCCGGATTTGGTCATTACGCATAACCCAGAGGATGTAATCATTAAGTTCGACGAAAAAGATAGCTGGGTAAATCATAGAGATCATAGAAATACAGGAGTTTCAGTTGTAGACGCATCGTACCCTTATAGTAGAGACATCTTGTTTTTTCCGAAACATTTCGAGGATAAGAGAGCTGCTTCACACAAAGTGGCGGAGTATCTATTTGTGGATTCTTATAATCACAAAGACGAAATATTTATTGATGTAACTAGTACTTTTGAAACCAAGACAAAAGCAATTGCGTGTCACGCTTCACAGTACACGGATGAATACGCCAAGGAAACAACGGATTATTTTACAGTTATCAAGGGCTCTGATTGTAGATGGGAAAGGTTTCGATACGTTGTCGCTGACTAAATACGATTATAGGTGTAGTGAAAACGCCTTTCTCTTTAATGATTTTGTTCAATCTAGAGCTTATTCGTCACCCCAAAAATTAATCCAGTTATAGAAGATTTTTCTATAGCTCTAATGTTAGTTTGAACAGCTTACCTTTGTTATACTCATTATATGCAAAAAGGGTTAGAAGAGTTGGCAAAAGATATAATTAAGAAAAGCCAATATATGACAATAGCTAGTGTAGATGCTAGAGGGGTCCCTTGGGCTTCTGCAGTTTGTTATGCATACGATACAAACTACAATTTCTATTGGGTTTCACTGCCGAGTTCTAAGCATCAAGCCAACATAACGCACAATTCAAAAATCTCATTTACTATTTTTGATTCACATCAAGATTGGGGAGAGGGTATTGGAGTACAAGGAGAAGCAACTGTGGAAAAAGTTAAATTATCCGAAATTGCACATGCTCAAAAAACTTTCTTTAATAGGGATTATCCTTTTGGGAAAAGCAATGTTATATCCGCTTATGGGGAGGGTCTTAAATCTTTGCTAAAAGGGAAGATCTATCTTTTTTATAAAGCAATACCCACTAAAATATGGGTTCCTGATCCTGAAGCTGACGTTGATGCGCGTGTAGAAGTTACGTTAAACTCATAACATATGTCCTCACTTCTTTCTATCTCTGTGAATATTG
>MEWG01000008.1:3984-13757 GCA_001773295.1 candidate division WWE3 bacterium RIFOXYD1_FULL_39_9 | reverse complement strand
GGACTATTTTAGATCCGTTAAGCCCTTTGAAGTTACTTTTGATCATTTTGGAAAAACTGACGGCAATAGATACATTTTTCTATATTTGGAAAAAGATTCAGCCGAGAAAATTATGAAGATTCATGATGACTTGATCATCTTGACTAAAAATATTGGAAATGAAACATGGGACGCTAAACCCTCTACTTTTGCCTTTTTACCGCACATTAGTATGATTAAGCTTGATTCAAGCGTTATTGACCAAGTTCTTAATACATTGAAGAATGCCGAGTCAAAGTGGAGTTTTGTAGCTACTGCACTAGAGGTGTCAAAAGAGGTAAAGGTGCGGGGCGAACACGTGGGGTTTAATAGGGATACTGTGATCTATTTAACATAAATTTTCAGGATAGTTCAAACCAAATAAATCATTGATCGGCATCTTGACGTATTTCCACCACAATCTATCTCCGGCTGATACAGTGCTATAGGTTGTCTTTATCTGCGGTTTGTGCTAAAATAGCTATACATATCAAAGGACAAAAAAGTCCTGAATCACAAGAGGAGAGTGTAAAATGTTGGTAAAAGTCGAGACATATTGGGGAGCTCCGTCTCAGTTGTACCTCAGAATCTCTGAAGAAGTTCTTTCAGGAATTCTGGCACTTGTGAAAAACAAGTACACAAAGTACGGCTGTCCGGAAGAAAAGTTCAATGAAATAGCTCTGGAAGTAATAAAGAGGGCAATCTTAATTGAACGCGAGTATACGCATATCCCCTTTGACGAGTGCGACGTAGATATCGTTGAGGATGACGGTCGTAAATATCCCGAAGCGTGCAACGTGCAGGATATCCTCGACATGCTCATCTAGTTTTTTTTGCGACCAGGTGTGACTCTTCCCAGAGTCCCCACTCCTGCACAAACAGGTTTTTGGTTGCGTTATCCACTTTAATGTGGTTGCTGGGCTAATTTCCAACTACGCCCCCAGCGTAAAATAAGTAGCTTGACTTTGGCACCTTTCTATTTTCTAAATAAGAGTTGCCGAAGGTCCTATCATGCATGCACAAATCTTGCACGATGAATGGACCTGCCTCCTGCATAGCAGCTGACGAGACTTGGGAAGTTCAAGTCGAAAGGCAAAAATCCAAAAATACAATTTACATTACCAAGGTAGTAGATCTAACCTGTTTTTTAATCTCTTTATAATTAGGAATAGTTCTTTCCACCTGTGCCCAAAATCTTTTTGAGTGGTTAAACTCTATTAAGTGACAAACCTCGTGAACAATTACATAATCTCTCTGAAGTTTTGGTAAAAAGGCAACCTTGTAGTTAAAGTTTAGATTTCCGGACTTAGAGCAGCTTCCCCAGCGTGTTCTCTGATTCCTAATAGCAACCTTTTTGTACTTAACTCCATACAGCGCTGCAAAGAAAATAAGACTTTCTAATATAATTTCCTTAGCTTTCAGTTTGTTCTGAAGGTAGTGTTTTTTTGAAAACATCATTTAACAGTTTAGCAAGGTTTGATAGTAATTTTAATGAAAGCCAAAAGTTAATTCTGATTAAATTACTCTGGAATATATAATTTATCACCAACTTCTAAATCCTGGGATTTTACCAAAATCACACCATCGCCTGTTGTAACAATAAACAAGTTTTTATACTTACCAATTACGACCCCGGGTCTGTCGGGTACAAAAGCCTTTGAAATCTTTACGATACCGCCACGTTTTTTGTAACTAAAGGCACTTGGGTATGGTTTTGCCAGAGCACGAATTAAATTAAATATATCCTTTGATGGGGCACCCCAGCTTATTTCTCCGTCGCCAGGGAGTCTCTTTGGCGCGAAGGATGCTTCTGCTTGGTTTTGTTTGCGCGCAGGAGCCTTACCTTTTTGAATCAGATCCAGAGCCTGTACGACTAACTCAGCGCCTAAATGTATTACTTTATCTCTAACGGAGTTAATGTTGTCGTTGATTTCAATTGGGAGAGCCTGCTGCAAAATAATGTCACCATCGTCGATGCCCTCGCCAATATAATGTATTGTTACCCCTGTTTGCTTCTCCCCACGTATTATTGCCCAATTTAACGGGTGCTGCCCTCTGTTTTTTGGAAGCAGGGAAGCGTGTACATTTATAGTTCCGTACTTTGGGTATAAATAAACATCTGATTTTAAAATCCATGGCCAAGATGCGGATACGATTATGTCCGGTGATAATTTCTTTACATACTCAATTAGATTTTGTTTTGATAAGACTGCAAAGTTAATATCCTTTTTCTCACAATACAATTTAACTGACTTGATATCGAAACCTTCCGGAGCAACAAAACCTACTAGTCTGTGTTTACTCGCAAAAATACTTTCTGCACATTTTTGTGCATTTTCGTTCCATCCGATAAGTAGTACTTTCATTTGAACCTCATTAATACCTATAGCCTAATATTATATAAATGTCCAGAGATGCAGTTTTGGACTTAGCCGTGGAGCGAATGCGCAAGTGTAACCGTATAAGTGAAATGTTCAGATACTCGTATTGAGTGTATTCAATCCTATATACTTATCAGAAGAGAACATATGAAAATACTTTTTCTTACAGCCACATACGAACCCTCGGCAAATGGAGTAGCTGTGTGCGTAAAAACCACGATGGAGGCTTTAGTAAAAAAAGGGCATGAGGTTACCGTACTTGCGCCGGAAACACCGGGCTTTAAGGATAACTATCCCAATATCTTAAGATATCCCTCTATTCCAAATCCGTTGAATAAAGATTATCCACTTCCGATGCTTCCGTTAAATTCGAAAGTATTTAGCCAATTATTAAATAAGGATTTCGATATTGTTCATGTGCACCATCCTTTTTATATTGCTTGGTTTGCAGAAAAGTATGCAAATGTAGGTGATGTTCCTTTTGTTTTTACCTATCACACAAGATACGAAGATTATGCCGATATTTATTTAAAGTTTTTACCAAAAAAGTTTCGTGCACAAATTGTGAAATTAGGTGCAGACGCTGTGTGCAAAAAAGCCGACTTGGTTATTGCCCCATCTAGAACAATCGGAAATGAATTACATATTAAATACCCCTACACGCAAATCAATGTGATGCCTACAGGAGTCAGTTTTCCAAGTATAGAAAATATTAAGCATAATTATTTAAGGGAGAAATTAAAACTTCCAGATGACAGCATTATTTTAGTTAGTTTGTCCAGAATCGCGGAAGAAAAAAACTTAACTTTACTTCTTGAGTCTTTATTACAATTGCCTGCAAATTATCACTTAGTGCTGGCAGGATCAGGTCCCTTTGAAAACGAGTTGAAAGAGCTTGCCAACAAACTAGGAATTAACAAGAAGGTTACATTTCTAGGTAGAGTAGAACGAGAAAATGTTCCTAATGTTTTAAGTTCAGCTGACATGTACCTCTTTCCTTCTGTAACAGAGACTCAAGGGTTAAGTCTTCTAGAAGCAATGTATTTTGGACTACCGGTTGTTGCAGTAGATTCTGCGGTATGCAGGGAGTGGGTTTTAGATAATCTGGCCGTCATTACAGGGAATACCGCAAGTTCCTTTGTAGATGGGATACTAGCTATGAACGCTAAAAGAAATAAGAAACTACAAAGTGAGATTAAAACTTGGGCTTCTTCATTTACAATCGAAAAAACAACCGAGGATTTGTTGATAAATTATGAGGAAGCAATTAATAGAAGAAAATTAACAAATAAACTTGCAAAGACTGGCTGGCAATCATGGAGCACGGATGAAAACTCACTTCTGAAATTTCCTACACGAAACTATCCTCCCACTAAGGATAATTATATTTGTAAAAACATTTCGACAAACAATAAGAGACGCCCTATAACCGGATGGTGCTCATGGTATGCTTTCTTCGACAAAATTAGTGAGGACATCATTTTAAAACAAGCTGATTTTATCAGCAAGAATCACGCGAAGATTCCCCTAGAATATATTATTGTCGACGACGGATGGGCAATTTGGGGAGATTGGAAAAATTTTGATAAAAATAAGTTTCCTAAAGGAGCAAAATATTTAACGCAGGAAATAGATAAAAAAGGTTTAAAGACAGGCATTTGGTTAGCTCCGTTTCTAGTAGAAAAGAACTCCGATATTTTTAAGAGCCATAAAGATTGGCTCGTTTCTAAAGAAGGTTTTCTGGCAGAAGGTTTTAAGGTCAACCCGCTAATTGATAGACTCTGGAAGTACAGTAGATATATTTTGGATATCAAGAAAGAGCCGGCACGACAGTACCTTTTTGATTGTCTTGATGAGTTGGTTGAAAAAAATGGTTTTGAACTCTTGAAACTGGACTTTTTATATGCTCCGTATTTTGATCCAAATCTTGAAACAAGGGAAGCAGGATCTTTGATTCACACCTTCTTGAAGGACGTTAAATCTCGATACCCTGAGATTCACCTAAATGCTTGCGGAGTACCTTTGGCCTGTGCAGCAGGTGTTGTCGATTCAGTTCGTATTGGACCGGACACAATTGCTCCACCTTTGGATAACACTTCTATTATTGGAAGTTATATAAATTCCCAAAAAATTAAACAAGCGATAAATACCATAGAGAAAAGACAATGGACATCTTCTTTGTGGATCTGTGATCCCGATGTTTTTGTTTGCAGACCTTCTCTAAAAATAAAACCTAAATTAATTATGGAACTTCGTAATACAGTACTGAGAACAAAAGGGAACATTTTACTTGGTGATGATTTGACCGCGCTGTCCAAACACGAACTTGAAACGTATATTTATCCATTCTTTTCCTAATCGTGTTTATTTAAAGTAAGTAGGTATTCCGATTTTAAGTACCCCGCTAATTATTATCTATACTGTCCTTATTCCCGCTCGGCAAAATTTACTCCATGTTTTCTTTCAAGCAAATCTTCTGCAATAGCTGAAGCTTCTTTCTTAAGATACGCAGGTACCGACTTTCCGTTATGCTCAATTTCATATTTGTTATTTTTATAATTTACCTTAAGTACTAAACTCGTTTCTCCGTCGCTTACAAGATATTGCGCATTATCAAATTCGAAACTTTTAATATATGTTGTTTTCATCAAAACTCCTAAAAATAAATAACATAAGCCTCATTAACCGGATGTTGGCTTACAGAGTTATTTTGTATTTAGTTTTATTTTTGGAGAATCTACACAACAGCCTTGAAAACCAACATCATTTAGTTGATTTACAACAACAGTATTTGCTTGTGTAGTTGAGCTTAAACATGAACTTGCTTATTTTAGCAAATGGGTTTGGCGGGGTCAAAGGGTGTCCGATAGCGCTATCCGGTAATATTAACCATCTTAAAAACCTGATTTATTTTCTTAAAAGAATACATAATGCCGTAGAAAATCCACATATCTAGCGGAAATTCCAGATACTTTTTATGAAACCTCCATGATGCAATTTTTTTGAATAACGCTAGGGTGGGTTTAACTGGAATTGAAAAAAATGAAGGAATTGAAGCTAGTAAAAAAGTAAGATCCATACTTAAAACCATCGAGACGTAATTTAATAAGACTACTTTCTGATAAGCCTTTTTTGGAATCCACGGCACATCTGCATCTCTAAGTGCGTAAGTCGACCACCCATCGATGTCTTTTGGTGGTTTAAACCCAATTTCTATAGATCTTTCCCAGAGAGGCGAAAAGGGTAGGGGACCAAACGCAAAGACAATTAAGTGATGTTTAAATCCACCTTCGGAAATCCCATTGTACAAATCAATTACACTTTCAAGATCGGCTTGGAAAGCCTTTTCAGGATCTTTAGCATAATCGTCAGTAGGTAGTCCTACAATTATTGAAGCTCCCATTTGCACGTGATATTTATCGCACAGCTTTACAAGTTTATAAGTGTCTTCAACAGTTGCATCTTTATTTACAAATGAAAGTGTCTGTTCACTGCCTGATTCGGCACCGACAAGAATATTATATAAGCCTGCTTTTTCCATTAATTCCCAAGTTGATGGTGCAAATCTTACCATTACATTTGTTCTGCCATTAACTTGTCCAACTTTGATATGAATATCGTTATCAAGTAAGCCTTGAAAAAAATCTACGGCTCTTTTTTCCGAGACAAAAAAATTGCTGTCTACAATCATTAATCCGTCAATGTCTACTCTTTTTCGCAGCTCTTTAACTCTATCTAAAATTTGTTCCGCTGTTTCACCTTTCCACATACGTTTTGAACTCAAAGGTTCGCAGCAAAATGCGCATCTGTGAGGACAGCCATAACTAGTAGTTATTCTTAACACGCGTTTTCCAAAATCGGTTATCTCCAGATATTTTTCCCAGTTAACAAGATCTAAATTGTATTCCGGCAGATCGTCCAGGCTATCTGTACCCTCTCGTTGGCTCAAAATGAGCTCTCCATTCTTTTTGTATCCGAGTCGAGGAATATCTTTAAGTTCTTCTAGTCTATTTCTAGAGAGCACATCTATAAGCCTGCCAAAAAATCTTTCACCCTGTCCCATGCAAATATAATCTACAAACGGTAGTTTTAACGCTTCTTCCGGTAATGTTGTTGCAAGCCAGCCGCCCCAAACAATTGGCAGCTTTGGATATTTTTCTTTTACTTTTTCTGAAACTCTTCTTGCTACTTTAAGTGGAAAACCTGAAATTACTGAAATACCCAAGCACATAGCTCCTTCACATTCCTCGAGTACTACTTCTTCGGCATTAGGATATTCATTAATAGTGATAATTTTCACATCATACTTGGATAGATCCAGCATTTTAGTAATTGAAAGAAGCCCAAGAGGCGGTCCTTTGTATCTTGTATTTGAGGAAAAAAGTACAATCTTCTTTTTTGCAAGTTTCTTGGTAGATTTTATTACTTTGTGGTTCTTTTTGTGTTTCGTATTAACTCCTGAATATATTATCTATACGTTTTTTCTAATTTACAATCATTACTTACGAAAAATAGGTAATTTCATCTACTGTTTGTGTTAGACAATGCCGATAGATCGGGGATTAATATGATTAAAATACTTTAAATCAGGGTTAAACTTTGAAGCTGTAATAAAAATATCTTGAACCCCATTTCGTGTCGTAGGTGCAGATAGCGAGTCAGTAGCTGCAAAAAACAAAGTATCTTGTATTTGCAAAGTTATCACATTTTTAAATATTTCTTTTAAGTCAGCCGATAATCGTATATTTGCAGGATCCGATTTCAACTTGTTAATAAAAACTATTCCTTCAGCCGAAAGATGTTTTTTAAGTTCCTGAAAGTATCCTTTAGATTGGCAAGTAATATCAAAAACGTTTTCCTTAAAAATATCCATAATTATTAAGTCATAAATTTCCGAAGTCGCGGAAAAGTAACTACCCGCATCAGCATTAATCGTAGTTAAGTTACTATCATTTAACTCAAAATATTTCTTTCCTAGTTCAATAATTAAGGGATCTATTTCGACGGCAGCGATTTTATTAATAGAATAATAGCGATTGAAATCTTTAACAATTGTTCCGCCGGCAAGCCCTAAAACAAGCAGTGAATCAATCTTTCCGTCAAATTTACCGGACAACCAAGGTGCAGCTAAAAACCAGTCGGAGTAACTTCCATATGGTTTGACTGTATTGTCAACCGAGGTTTGAAGATAATTTTTGCCAGTATATAAATTTGTTCTGTCGCCTCTTCTTGTAACCTTTATATTTGAATAAATTCCAGTACCTTTGAATAGTACTTTGCTAGGTTTAAGAAACCAAAACCAACTTTTTATTAATGCGGTAAGTTCAACCATTAATTTAGTATACTAGAGTTGTGGAAGATTACCGGCAATCTGAAGATTACTGTAAATATTTCTACAGTAAGGGTTGGTCTGTGGAACATATCGGTAATACAAAAGTTCTGATTAAAAAAATTCCTTGGATAGGTTCAGTACTAAAAATCCAACGGGGATCTGCACAAACTTCACTTGATGAGTTGGATAAAATAGCTAAAAAACACAACGCTTTGTTAGTTGCAATTGAGCCTGACATAAAAACCGAAGATCCAAATTATTACGAATTCGAAAAGTATCTGGAAACAAATGGTTACAGAAATCTAGATTTAGTATTTAGTCCAACCAAAACTACATATATAGACTTATCGCAAAACGAGAACGATATTTTAATGACCTTCGACAAAGATCTCAGAAAAGGATTAAAACATAACCAAAATAAAAACATTAGGTTTCGCAAAATTGATGATTTAGACGAATTCTATAGATTACTAACAGCCACCGGTCACAGAAGACATGTTTTTGTTCAAAACTTAGCTGATTGGAAAAATAAGTGGGGAAGTTTTGGTGATAATTTAAATATTATTACTGCTGAGATGGGTGGGAAGCTTTTGGGCGGCAATATGTTTATAACAACCGAGTCCGCGGGTTTTGGCTTATTTCTACCTACAACTGAAAGTGGGAGGAAAAACAGGGTAGCCGCTTCCTTGATATGGGAGGGTATGAAAATAGCGAAAGAAAGAGGCTGCACTCGCTTTGACTTAAACGGCATGTATGACGATAGGTACAAATTACCAAGAAGATGGAAGGGTTTAACCGCGTTCAAAAGAAAATTTAAGGGCCATGAGGTTGAGTTTATGCATCCAAAAGTAAAGTTGTATAACTCAAAGCTGAAAGTTTTAGAGCGTCTCGGACTACTTTGGATATTTTTTAACGACACTAGCTAGTCGGTTTAGTTCAGACCAGTGTTTTTAGTTTTACTTTTGCTTAATAACCGTATATATTTCCTTTAGCCAAAAAACTAATAGTAAAGGAGAGTGCTAAATGTACAGAAAATTTGGCATAAATATTGTGAGCTTGTTTCCATGGTCGTGGGGCAAGGGCGGACCTCAACGTTGCATGTCAATGGCTACTCAGGCCGGGTTTAACGGTATTCAGTATTTGCCGATGCGCGGATGGGGAAAAGTTAACGGTTTCGAGCCGAAGATTATATCTTTTGAGGATGCTTGGAATTGGGGTCCTTGGTGGAAAGTACCACGACGACTGATCGGGCTGGATGAAGATGCCCCCAGATTGCTGGATTGGCTTGTCTTTCGTCAATCAAAATCGCCGAACTTTGGTAATGCGATTCCCACAAAGCACTTTTTCAGCACACACGTTGTAACTGAGATTCACCCTGAGCTGAGTACAGATCCAGATGTGTACTCCAGGCTCGCTGTAAATGGCTCAAAATTTTGCTGGGATACGCATCACGCTACACGTCGGACCGCCGATGGAAAGGAAGGCCTGAGGAGTTGGAGGAACCTTTTAAGGGAGTTGGTTCAGCTGGAAGCAATAAGTCTGATACACCTGCACCTTACACGCGAGGAAATCCCGGACTTTTTAGCAAGTACAGGCGACTCGATTGAAATGCTTGAAACACTGAGATACACCGATCATAGCGTGCCTGTGATTGTAGAAATCGCACCGCCGATGATGTCTTACGTTCAATCCGTGAAGTTTTTTAAGAAACTTCTACAAACCACAAGAAAACTGATGCTAAGGTTTTAGCCATGTTTGCTTGTTAAAAGCGGTCTAGCCCCAACAGGAAAGACCGCTTTTTCGTTTTAAATGTATGTCCTATAGTTTGTTTATTTTGATAAAATGTTGTAAATTACGTACATCAAACCAAAACAATAAAAAGGAGGATTGTACGATGAGTGAAAACATTGCAAGTGAGCTAACCGTTCTTTGTGGTCTGGTGCTTTTCTTTGCACTGATCGTTGGAGCAATAGTGTGGATTTTGCGCAACAGAAATAAGCTCGCTAAGCCACATCTGTTCGGAGAACTGTCACTCGAATATG
>MEWG01000008.1:0-3959 GCA_001773295.1 candidate division WWE3 bacterium RIFOXYD1_FULL_39_9 | reverse complement strand
TGCGGTGAGGGCGAGTACGAAGAAGACAGGCCTGCCGAAACTGATGGGGAGGAAGGTGATAGAGAAGAGAGTGTTGAAACGGACGGCGAAGGAAGTGATGCAGAAGAAGGCGATGAAGACAACGGCGAAGACGATGATGACGGCTATTCCGGTTACATCGTTATTAAACTGAAGACCGGCAACACCGTCTACATTCGATGCGATTCACTGGACGAATACGAGTTCCTAGATGGTGCACTTCAACTGTGCTGGGACGGCGACGGCCATGTAGATGTGGAAGGGGGAGAACACGACGGACTTTATAATTCAAACAAGGAGCGTCTAACTTTGCTGTTCTCCGACGTCTCCAGCGTTAAAATGTCAGGTTTATGACCTAGTCTGATTTGTTAATGACCTTGTGAACGACTGATTTAAGAAATTAAATTCAGCATTCGCAGGGTCATTTAGTTTTAAAAGCTAATTTTTTACACCGTAACGTTCTTTGTACTCATCAGAGCTCGAAAGAATTTCCTGTATATGTTGACCCACTTCTTTTCTAAAAATAATCGGCGTATCCTCACCCTCAACCATCATTGAATTTCGACCGTTTTGCTTGGCTTTATGAAGAACAGTATCTGCTCTATCAAATAGGGCTTTAGGTCCTTCATATTGAACACCGCGGCCTTCTCCGTACTCTTTTTCAACTTTTGCTTTTACAAATCCACCGGAATATGTGCTTTCGTTTGCCATTTCTTGGGAAATCGTACCTTTTTCAACAAGTTTTTTTAATCCGCTTTCGAAATTCTCAGTAATTCTTTCGGTAACCTGTTCCAAATGTTCACGATCAATTCCGACTAATAAAATAGGGAATTCATCTACACCAAACTGATAACATGTGTCGGAGCTTCTTAAACTACTATCTAAAGCATTTCCAAATGTTTTTAAAACCTCGTCTGCTTTGTTATATCCATATGTGTCGTTTAAATGTTTCAGGATGTCGATGTCAAACATACCAAGCCATACCTCAGATTCATGTCTGCCGGCCTCATCAATATATCTCTCAACCATTTGTTGAGCCATCTCACTTCGCCAATAAAGAAGGTGAGTTAAGTCACTAATTGCAATAGATTCTTTTAGTTTTTTTATTTCACTGCGAGCATCCTCAAGTTCTTGTTTTTCTCTGATTCTTGCAGCTCCGGATAATTCCTCAAGCCTCTCTTTTTCTTTCTCAGTTAAAGTAACACCTTCAAAAGGATTAGACTCACTTGCTGCAAAGTCGTATGGGTCGTACAAAATACTTTCCTGTTGTTTGCTCATTTGTTCTGTGAATTAATTATATGCGCGGGATCTCTCCACACAAAATCTTTAACAATTTCAATTATCAAAAACATTAATATTGAGGAGCCGATCGGTAATATCCAGTATTGACCGATCGGAACAATTTTTAAGAAATTACTCAATGGTGCAAATATAAAAGGCAGGACTTGTAGGAATATTCCCAAAATCACCGCACCTACCAGCCATAAATTATTAAATGGATTTTGCTCCCAAAATGAATCCCGGAGTGTTTTTATCGAAAACACGTACACAAGTGAATTTATTCCAACAGTTGCGAAAACTACAGATCTGGTTAAGGTTATGTCGCCGGTTTTATTTAAAACGTAGATGAAAACTAATAACGCAAAAGCACCTCCGGTAAGTGAAACCATCGCAATTAATTTTTTCATCCAGCCGACAACCAATGGTTCTGATGAGGGTCTTGGACTTCTTTTCATTACATTTTTAGATTTGGGATCCATAGTTAAGGCAAGGTGTGGGAACCCATCAGATAGGATATTTACCCACAAAACTTGCGCGGCCAAAATTGGTAAGGGCATCCTTAGTATAAGCGTAGTTAAAACTAAAACTATTTCCTCAAAAGCATCGCACATCAGATAAAGAATTATTTTGCGGATGTTATCAAAAATGCCTCTTCCTTCTTCTATAGCGGCAACAATTGTGGAAAATCTCGAATCTAGGAGAATTAAATCAGATGATTCTTTGGCAACGTCAGACGCTTCTCCTACAACAATTCCGATGTCAGATTTTGATAAAGCTGGGGCGTCATTTACTCCATCACCCATCATCGCTACAACTTCCCCATTACTCTTTAATAGTTCAACAATCTTTAATTTCTGCTCAGGTCTGGTTCTTGCAAACAACTTAACATTATTATTTGAAAATAATTTACTTTTTAACTCATCTTCGGAAAGTTTTAGTAAGTCATCGCCCTGAATAATATCTGTTTTTTCCAGATCTTGGCCCATTTTTTTTAGAACATACTCAGCAGTATTTGCAAAATCTCCGGTAATTACAATAAGCTTAATTCCGGCGGCTTCAGTTTTTTCGAAGGCATCTTTTACATCGTCACGTACCGGATCAAAAAAACCAAGAAAACCCACCCATTCGAAATCTGAATGCGTGTCTTCTGTAGTCAAATATGATTTAGTAGAATCTGAAACTTTTTGCGCATAACCAAGTAACCTTTTTCCCTGTTGGGTTAGTTGATCGATATTTTCAAGGATTGCTTGTTTGCTTTCTTCAGGTAGATTACATCTGTCCAAGATAACCTCAGGCGCACCGTTTATGAAAGTTACATAGGTGTCAGCAACTTTATTTAATGACGCAAATATTCGGGCGTTTGAATCAAAAGGAATGCTATCAATTACCGGATTTTCTTTTTTGTATATTTCCGGATTTGTTACAAATTTTTTACCCCAATCCCACGCTGCAAGTACAATGGGATCGTCTAAGTCGTTTGCTAAAATTACTTGTTTTGCTACCCTAAGTTCTTCGCCGTAAACATCGACAACCTGCATAATGCCTTCGGTAAGTGTGCCTGTTTTGTCTACGCAAATTGTAGTTACACCTCCCAAAGTTTCTGCTGAGACCAAATTTCTTACAAGCCCTTTTCTGGCTAGGATTCGCTGCATTCCGATTGCCAAAACTACAGTAAGAGCAACAAGCAGTCCCTCTGGAATTGATGACACGGCAAGGGCGACCGCAGTTTTAAAGATTTCAATAGCCTCAATGCCTGTAAGAATTCCTACAATTAGAACAATAGTAAGTAAAAAGAAAACTAACTTTGAAAGTTGTTTGCTGAAATTATTTAGTTGTTTACCAAGCGGAGTGATTTGATTAACACCACCCACACTCATTGCAATCTTGCCCATTTCGGTATTTCCACCGGTTTTTTCAACTTGAATAGTGGCCTTACCTCCAAACACAACGGTGCCCATGAAAACTCCGTCATTTAACTTTTTTTCAACCGGAATAGATTCTCCGGTAAGAATGGCTTCATTTGCAAAAAACCTATTAACTTCAATTATTTTCCCGTCCGCGGGGATTTTATCTCCTTGATTTAAATAAACTATATCTTGGGGAACGATTTCTTCTGCCTCGATAACCTGAGATGAACCGTCACGCAAGACTTTAGCATAGGGATGAATCATCTTTTTCAGAGCCTCGAGGGCGTGGTTGGCGTTTCTTTCTTGAATGAAGCCAAGAAAAGTGTTTACTAAGACTGATCCCGCAATAATAGCTGTGTCTGCAGTTTCTCTCAGAGCGAATGTGATGACGCCGGCCCCAAGCAAAATATAGACAAGCGGACTTTTTAGCTGTGACAGGAAAATCTGAATATCGGTTGGTGGGGGAGTCTCAGGTAGCCTGTTATAGCCGTGTTTTTTCAATAGCTCGGCTGCATCTTGAGTATTTAAACCTCGAATTTTCTGGGCAGTTTCCATAATTATGTTTGCTTAATGGTAACTTATTGTGTTGACAGGAGTAAAGCTATCTTATAGTATTTACGCACTCATTGTTCAAAAATAAACAAAAGATAGAAAAGGAGTGTATAGCGATGGGAGATCCAAATTTACTTAATCCCGGCCAGATGAATTTGCTTGTGGATGCGCTGCTCAAACAATTGAGCTGCAGACCGCTAG
>MEWG01000007.1:37718-37891 GCA_001773295.1 candidate division WWE3 bacterium RIFOXYD1_FULL_39_9 | reverse complement strand
CCTGTAGTATATCATGAGTGTTGGCCTATAGCAAGTTTTGATGGTATAATCACTGTCATCAAATAATAATCTTAAAATAGAATAATACGAAAGGAGTTAGAAAATGAAGCCGATAAAATTAATTGCTTCATTAAGTGCGTACAAGTTGGTTGGACTCTGGATGCGCTTTGGCG
>MEWG01000007.1:33929-37646 GCA_001773295.1 candidate division WWE3 bacterium RIFOXYD1_FULL_39_9 | reverse complement strand
GATTAACCAAAGCGAAGGGCGGTCGAGAGCAGAAGACTTGGGCAACTTGGGACGACGCAGATTCGGTTTTACCTCTGATTGACCTCAATCGGCTGCCGCTGAATATGTGGGGACTGTGCCTCAACTCGGAAGATGAGCTAGCAAACTTGCTGGGCGGTATTCACTTTAGATACCCCTGCAGAGTCGGTTGGCTTCCTTCCACGAGGTTTTACAGTCGAAATAACAGAGGAACAGCAATGCACCAGAGTTACCTTGCAATTTACGAAAATCTTACGATCGAAAAGACAATCAAAAGATTTTTGAAGGGAAAATTACCTTTGCTGTTAACTACAAGCTTCAACCCCGGCGGTCTGCCACCGGCGCGAGATTTAGAAACCGCTTTGGATTATGCTGAGAAGTTGGGTGTGATGTTTGTCGTGTATGATCCAAGCATATCGTCGGATGTGCGCAAGGGATCGTTTCCAGCCATCAGCATGACTGAGGACGGTGTGTTGGAAGTTGTTCGTAAGAGCGGCGACATTTCGATTGTATTAAATGAATTACGAAATGCCGGATATGCCGTTCGCCTTTAGTTTCCTTTAGACCCGTGAGGAGTGCCACAAGCATAATTCACGGGTCTACTGTTTTATTGACTGCATGGCAAACAAAATAAATTTATGCTATACATAATATATGGAGAACGATAACAAGAAAATCGTAATTCTCATTGAAGACGAAAGAGATTTACGAGTTCTGTATCAAGAGATTCTGACTAACGCCGGATATATGGTTGAGGTTGCCCCTGACGGTGTGATTGGTTTGGAAAAAATCAGAGATCTTCCATGGAATATTCTACTTTTAGATATCATGCTCCCCGGCGAGGATGGTTTGAAAATCTTACAAAAGATTAGAGAAGACTCAGCCTTAAAAAAAGGCCCAATTATTACCTTAACCAATCTAAACAGCGAACATATCATAAGAGAGGCCTTTAATAACGGTGCAGACGGGTATCTTATAAAATCAGAAATCACTCCTGATAAAATTGTCGAAGAAGTAAAAACCTTTCTGGGATAGATCCGCGAAAGATCCCCACTCCCCTATTTATACTTGTTGTCTTTACATTTCTAAGTTGTTAACATTTAAACAATGAAATCTGTCCGTATCATTAGAGTTGTTAAACTTTCGTTGTTTTTGTTAGCTTTGATAGTTCTGTCAGGTGTTGTTTATTTCTTTTACGCTCGTTATAAAAATCCCGAAACCAATAGTGCAACCAAGAGTGTTTTTAATAGCTTTATCGGCAAAAAGGACGAGGTTGTCTCGGCAGAACGTGTTGAATTATCTGAATCAGATTTGGCTAATTTTGCAAAGTTTGATGAATTTTTGAAACAGCCACTTGCGGAGACAGATAAAAATGAGATTGTAGAGTGGAACTGGGAAACTGATATGTTTCTAGCAGATGTCCGGCTCGTAGACAAAGAAAAAGGAATAGTCTATCTAAGAGCCCAGAACGCCACACAGCACCCTATTAATCGTAGAACTCTCCCGATGAAAATTGAGTGCTCACTTAATGAGGTTGTTATTTATAGTAATAAAAACATGCAGAGAATTGACGCAGGTGTGGACATCTTTGAGTATGTGGATATGCTAGATATGATTTATACTTACTGTGCAAATGAGGAGTGCACAAGTATAGATAAGCTTTGTGTGTTAATTGATAAGCAGTATTTAAAGGAGGAAAGACCTGCCGCAGATTCTTACCCAAACGTGGCGAACCAAACGAACAATGAATAAATACTCTTATAAAACTAAATTAGCTTCATTATTTATAATTTCGATTTCGATAGGGTTGTTATCTGTTTGGATTTCTGTTAACCAAGTACCAAAGATTATCTCTGACGTTGAGGCTTGCCCACTCGGGTGTGACTGCAATCCTCCGTACACCTACGAATACACAAGCTACTGTGCCTTAAATGCAAACGGATGTCCGTCAAGTAGCTGCAATGCGCCTTTACCTGGGGATTGTTATCCGGGATATGACGCTCAGTGGGTGTGTCGCGGGGACTCATACTCCGAGATTCAATGTTGTGATGCTGTTGACGATGGCTACGATTACGGATGCGTGTGGAGCGGTATCACTTGTCCCGCTTGCTGTGAGAGTTGCTGCGGAACAGGAGGTACTTGCCTGCTTCCGGATACTGAAATTACTATGGGCGACGGGTCTAAAAGATACATACAGTTTGTCAAACCTGGAGATTTAGTTAAATCTCTGGACAAGAATGGTAATTATGTCAACAAGGAGGTCATCGAGATCGAAACACCAGTACGAGACGGATATTATGTTGTATTACTCGAAGACGGTACTGAGTTGAAACTTACTGACGAACACCCTGCTTACTTCAAAAATGAAGACTACGAGGGTTGGGCTTCAATAGACCCTCTCGAGTCTATGATTCAAGATAACCTTGAAATAGGAAAAATGGTTGAAGGGGGGTATTTGAAAAAAGAAGACGAATCCTGGCTGAAGATTATTAAGATTGAATTTTTTGACGACCTAGTTAAAACATACAACTTGGCAGATGTAGCAGACACAAATGTATTTTTTGCAGAAGGAATACTTGTTCATAATAAAAATGGCTGCGATCCGGCACCTGTAGATGCGCCCGTGCTGTCATCTCCCACAAATAACGCATATGTTCCCGGTACATCAGTTACATTAACATGGACCCACTCAGGGAATTGGGGAATTGGCTGTCCCGATCAAACAGACTATTTCCAGGTTTTTGTTGATGGTGTAAATGTATCGGGCTCTCTTGGAAAACTTGTGCGCTCATACACATACAACGGCTCAGGAACAGGTTCTCACACTTGGTTCGTACGGGCTACCAACAGTGACGATATTTCAGACTCAGCCACGTGGACCTTCAATTACGGGGCTGTTACCAGAATTGTTGGTAGAGTGTGGGAAGATAAGGATGGCGACAACGCATTTGATTTTGGAACTACAGAAGTATGGAGCGACGATGTTGCACCAGGAAATACCTGCGCTGCCGGTGTAAGTAGTGCTATCGACATTTTTGCCGGCGGTTCCAGCATGGTCGCAGGCTGGGAGTGCGGTACACCTACCATCCCCGTGGCCTGGTATCATACCTGGTACCATCTATTGCCTAGCGGACCGGGTACAACCTACACACTTACACCACATACATTGAGTACTCCTGATTCAGCAGTCTATCCTTGTGCCTACGCTTCGTGGTCTTATTGGAGATGTACCGACTCAAGCTGTTCGACTCAAACCAGATCTAGCGGAAATACATGTACGACCGGAAATATTGTAATAGGAGATGCTTTTGGTCCTGATTGGACCAACCATATTGATTTCAGGTTAGTAAGAAACCAAGCACCGACTGCCACTATACAATCTGCTAATTCCCCAGGCCACGACTACATAGTTAATTCGCAACTCGTTAATGTTATTCCAGCAGGTGCTTCCAGGAATTTTTTGGTCACAGGAACCGATACTAGACCTAACATAAGAACTATAGAAGGGTGGAAACGTCCTTTTGATCCAGTAAGCAGGACGTTGTCTGGAACGTGGCAACAGATTGGCTCAAACACAGGTTGCTCAGGTATCTCGTGTATAACAGCTTTTCCTGATGTGATTTCGCCCGGGTATCGAGTATATGTTCCTAATGCTTACGATGAATATAACTATGTTACTGCGGGAGATACCAACAGATG
>MEWG01000007.1:29071-33893 GCA_001773295.1 candidate division WWE3 bacterium RIFOXYD1_FULL_39_9 | reverse complement strand
TAATCCGCTTGTGAACAATGGTGGTGTAGTAGGCTGGTCTGATTGCGATCCTGTTCATACAGATGGTTACCAGGACGAATCGGTAATTTACGGAGATCAGCTGCCTGTTTGTGCGGGTAATATTAATTGGACAGCCAATTTTGCGGCAGGTAATACTATCTATCCTTTTAGCAGTAACGCGCCGGATAATGACGGACATACTGTAAATTATGACTTTGATGCATCTTGCGGAGATTTTCCGTTCGGTCCGTCTTTCACTGTTGCAGTGTATGCCGGAGGTTATCGTGGAGGCGGAGTGTGGCCGTTGTTAAGAGTGTACGCAACTGATATTAACGGCACAAGATACATCGCCGGTACACAGTCTATTTCTTCGTCCTCAAGTAATTGGTATTTGTACACCTTCACCATGCCAAGTGGCGCGCGATTGGCTATGATCGAGACGGAATTTATAAATGATTACTACGTATCGCCTTCTGACGATAGAAATATCGATATTTTTGAAGTGGATATTCTCGACATACCGCCTCCAACAGCCCCAACTACAATTTATCAATTTTACCCATGGCAATCAGGCAATGCAGCCACGACAGTCTATTATGATTGGAATTTAGCATCTGATGTCGGGCACAGCTCATTTGATGGACTGGCCTCTACTAGTGCGGATACCCCCGCGTACTCGTTGTTAAATCTGCCATCGCCAAATAATGAGTTTCTTGTCGACCGTGTGAAAATGACACGAGACGGTGCGCTGAGATTCCCCATGCTTTGGAGATCTCCAAGTACCCCGGGATCTTCGTGCAACATTACGCTTACTCCTAGGGTAGCACTTCCCTACTGGGACGGTGCCTCGTGTACACAGAGCGTGGCTTCGAGCAGTACACAAGTATCAGGCGAAATCTATGAGGCACAGTTTGGCGATCCAACGTGTTCATCTGTTGTGTCTATTAACAACACTTTGAGTCCTACAGCGCAGCTATTCAACGGCGCATCCCCAATTTTGCCGGTTTCAACAATAACAGGCAGTTCTTACAATATATCTCCACTTTTTACCAGTACAGTTTTTGATTCATTATGTATAAATGGTTTGATTGGAGACGGTACAAGGTCCTATGTTCTTCAGTGCGTAAATAGTACAAATGTTACATGCTCGGTTGGTTCAGGTTCTTGCGCGGTTAACTGTACGCCGACCAATGCCCTTAGTAGCTCGCCGGTTGCAATTGATCTTGTGTTTGTTGGATACGACAATGAAAAATGGTTTACTGCTTTGGACGGAGACATGTATTCCTCCAGTGTAGTAGCTGATGTTACAGATACACCGGGCGATAACTTTACATCTAATGTGATCAACGCTGAGACAGCAAGTTCCACTGGCGGCTATGGTTTTGCCGGTAGTACGATAGACCCGCAACGTACAGGTAGTGGCATTAGTGAAGTCGGCGGATCTGGGTTACAGCTTAGTGTCACCGGTACGCACGATTTTGAGGACAGTTGGTTTAATAGTTTTGTGTTCTCACCTCCCGCACATGCTGATGTTGGAGTGCCTGCTGGAGATGTTTTCCAGGTTGGCCACATATACAATATCACTGTTTCGGCTTTTAATGATTTACTCACCAGAGGCGATTATTTAACGGCAGGAGCCGGTAGTGGCGTAGCAGTACTTTATGTAAGTGGCACAGGAACAATAGATATAAACAACGATTTCTTGTGCGGAAACTGCGGATCAGGTAATAGAAAAATATTAGTAGTTACTGAGGCAGTTGTGAATATTTCCGATGCTGTTGAGATTCCTAATCTTGCGAGTTTTAGTGTAAGTGAAGCGCCTCAGATAGACTTTGGAATAATTAGTACTTCTTCAATAGACTTTTTAACAAGATACGATTTTGCAACTCAGACATTTGATCTACCTGTTGTAATAAATGGTCAGCTCATTTCGAGAATGGATGTTAACTTTGACCGAAATCTCGGGCACCTTAACAACTACAATTTCCCTGCTGAACTTGTTAGATACAGCGGTGACATTCTCCACTGGTTGACTACATATGAGAACACAAACACTGTTAATATTAACTATACCGGTTTAGCAACCTACGATGTTCAATGGGTGTATTCTGAATAAAAAATATGAAAATGATTAAAAAAGACAACCCACTAAATAATTCTAAAGGACAGGCATTACTCTTTATTGTTGTAGCTATGAGCGTCGCTCTTGCAGTTGGAATAGCTGTTTCTTCAAGGACACTATCATCGCTTAGAAGGACTTCAAATACCGATACTGCGACTAGAGTTTTTGCCTCGGCAGAAGGTGGAATTGAGTGGTTTTTAAGGCAACCTGCTGATGTGTTGCTGGACTTATCTGACGGTGATACAACAAACGGTAATAACTGTGCAGCTACCAGTTCCGAGTGCCCTTGCGGAACACTTCCCCACCCTACTGATATCAGCGCCTGTATTTTAGAATATCCGGGTCAGGGCGCGGACAACATTAATGCCAAGGCTGAGATTAGAGTGAGCACTTTTACGCTTAATGCCGAAGATGCTGCAACTGACCATTATTGGTTCACACTTGATCCGGGCGATGTCAAAGAGGTTAGATTAGTTAATCTAGCTGCAGATGAATATTATCAAGGTGACGTTGATATTTGTTGGCGATCTTTAGATACCACTCAGTCCAGTGGCATCTACTATCTAACTTATGACCAGGATGGAGTTATTGCAAAAGGTCTTATTTCACCGACATTTCCTACAGGTACTTACACTGTTACAGGAGATGTTGTAGCCGGATCGGGTACTTTAGATTACGATCAGTGCTACCAACTTAATATTAATACTGATACTGACGGACTAAGATTAAAGTCTTTGTACGTTCCTTCCAAAATAGGTATCTTCCCATCCACACTTACAAATTTTCCGTTACAAGGATTTGAAATTGAGTCTACAGGAGAGATAGGAGACGAGAACGGAATTCGGGTTACAAAAGTCATCAATGTTTTTAGATCCTTCCCTTACATGCCTGCGATCTTGGACTATGCAGTCTATTCCGACGGCGATATTAACTAGGTATATTACTATTTTCTTGACATTGTCCAAGCTCCAATTCATACTTTACATAAGACAAATCGTATTATCAAAAGGATTATCCTTTGTCTGCCCTGATATGAGTTTAACTTTTTTGCCACATCTGAAAATAAATGGAGAGGGGGTGAGAACTTGTGAGAAATAGCTTACTAAAAAGACTTATCCAAAACTCCACTTTCTCGCAGGTTAAATCTACCTCAAGAAATTCCTCGGGTTTTACGCTTGTTGAGCTTTTGATCGTTATCGTTATTATTGGTATTTTGGCCGGTGTTGTTATAGGTGTTCTTAATCCTATACAGCAGCAGAACAGAGCAAGAGACGCAAGTACAAGAGCACAGCTCGACAAACTTGCCTTAAATGGTAAAGGTCTCTATGTGTCTTCGCCAAGAAATACCAACAGAGCTCCAACCGCAGCTGAATTTGCAGCCGGAGTTGGAAGTATAGGTGCACACAACTGTACTGATAATGATCCAGTAGCCGACATCAACTACTGTCTATTCCCAATAAACGGTGCTGCATTACAAGCAAACTGTCAAGCTAACGGTTACTCGGGGAGTGGAACAGCGCAGTGTCAGTACGCATTCATTTCGACAGGTACAGGATTTAGAATAGCCGCACACGGCGCAGCTAATCCTCCGGTGACATTCGTGTATACGTATACAGAAACCACTACCGGTACTACTGCAGAAGGATTTTATTCATGCGTTGATAACACTACACCAACATGGGTATATAACATCATAACTATGGATCCTGCTACAACATCTCAGTGCGCAATTCTTTAGTGTCTGAAGTTCGGGCCCCGCTTTGTAAAAGCGGGGCTATTGCAAGTGGGAATCACTTGTGTTTGTAGATTTTTATATGGTTTCTTTTCAAAGGCATTTAAAACAAAATTCTCAAGGTTTCACGCTTGTAGAGTTACTGCTCGTTGTTACTGTTTTGGGAATACTGAGTGCAGTTACTATTTCTACCTTGAATCAACAAGCTCAACGAGAAAGAGCTGCAGACGTTGTCAGACTTGCTCAACTCGAGCAGGCCAATCAGGCAATTCAGTCTTTTGAAGCTGTTGAAGGATACTATCCGCCAGAAGTTGGCGGTGTTCCCACCGATACTAAGTTAAGTGAATATTTAATAAACTGGCCGGCGGGCGTTGAGTACCGCGTCGACTCTTCCACCAATTCATTTGCCATTTACACCGAGCTTTCTGATAATAATTTCAATAAATTTAGCACAGCCTGGGAAGGCGTAGCGCATTGTTCGCCAACCAACATAGACTCAATTAGCGTGTGTGTCACACCGGGCGGCACTACCCCATCGGTCACGAGTTTGTCCTTATCCCCTTCTCCGGTTCTTTTAACAGTGGGTGGAACTCAACAACTAACAGCTACTGCCACATATTCTGATGGGACTTCAACTACTGTTTCAAATTCTACAACTTGGACAATCACCGTTCCAAATGTCGTAACTGTCAGCTCTTCCGGTTTTCTTACTGCAGTTGGAAGCGGCAGTACAAATGTAAGTGGTTCTTTTGGCGGACAGACAGCTTCGGTAACCGTCAATGTCACAAATGTGACGCCAACTGTAGCAAGCGTTACGGTTACACCAACAAGTGTGGCTTTAAATGTGGGCGGAACACAGCAATTTACCGCTACAGCTACCTATACAGACGGATCTTCCTCCAATGTGACAAATTCAGCAGTATGGAATGTTCAATCATTGGGTGGCGGTACAGTTGCCAGTGTAAACA
>MEWG01000007.1:14030-29055 GCA_001773295.1 candidate division WWE3 bacterium RIFOXYD1_FULL_39_9 | reverse complement strand
GCAGCGCATCTATCACAGTAGGTAGTACTGGGGTAGTTTTAACAAGCATTGATGTATCACCAAAAACAATGACTCTTACGATCGGACAGACCGGTCAGCTTACAGTTAATGCTATTTACTCGGATGGAAGTATTGTAGATGTGACAGGTAAGAGCACTTACAGTGTCGGGCAAATACAGACTTACGTTTCAGTGGACGCATCAGGGTTGGTGACGGGTGTTAGCGACGGTTCAGCAATAGTTACCGCACACTATAGTGGATTTTCTGCAGACTCAAATATTACAGTTAGCACCTTTACCGGTGGTACATTAGATGCATTAGTAATCGCTCCCACTTATCCAACGATTGCAATTGGCGAATCCCTGCAGCTTAGAGCATTTACCAGAGATTCCCTAGGGAACTTAACAGATGTTACATCGTCCACGAGCTGGTCAGTTAGTTCCTTTATATCTACAATTACACTTAAGAATGGCTTGGTAACAGGCGTTTCATCGGGCACCACAGTTGTGCAGGCCGATTATAAGGGAGAAACTGCCTCAACTTATGTAACTGTAAGTTCAAGCTCGACTTTTTAACAAGGTAAATTATGGTTTTAAAAACAAACAAGCAACAAAATATTTCAAATGGATTTACACTAATTGAACTACTTTTAGTTGTCATTTTAATCGGTGTATTAAGCGGAATTGTCTTGAGCGTTATCAATGTTTCAGGAATAAGAGCACGTGCGAGAGATACTCAGAGGTCAGGAGATTTAAAGAGAATACAAACAGCCCTAGAGTTGTACTTCGCAGATATGAGAGGATATCCTCATAACTCATCCGGCTGGAGCAGAACTCCGGGAGCTTTGGCCACACCTCTCCAGGGATCCTATATTCAAGTTATCCCGATTGATCCAAGGAACAATGAGAATTTAGCTGCATCTGAGTGCGGGTTGACTACTTTTGGGTACTACTATAGATCAGACGCATGCGCAGTAGCAGGCTGCTTGGCTACCAGATACGTAATCATGACGATAATGGAAACACAGTCATCTGCAACTCAAAGTTCATGCAGTTCTCTACAAAATTGTTCGACAGGAAATGTTGCTGGCTGCAATTGCGCGGCTTTTTGTTATGGTGTCGAAAACCCCCTTTAATAAAATTGAGTTCACGTATACTTCGTGGAAACCTCTTGTATTCACGCGTAGTTCAAGAAAATCTACAGGCTTCACCTATCTTGAGCTTGTCTTGGTAATGGCAGTCATGGCAACCGTCATGATAACGGCTGTTGCAGTTTACAATCCTGTCGAGGGCCGAGCAAAAGCCAGGGATAACAAGAGAATTAACGATGCTTTTGTACTTGAGAGAATAGTGACTGAATTTCATCTGGACACAGGGAGTTATCCGGACATACCGGACACGCTTAGAACAAGTAATACCCTACCTGTTGGAACCTCAATTTCACTGGATAGTTCTGCAGCCGGATGGATCAATCAAGACTTAAGAAATTACTCCACGTTCCTCCCTCTAGATCCTTTAAATGATGCTACAAACCATTATTCTTACATTCACAACGGTACAACTTATGAAATAAATGTAAGGATGGAAAGAGCACTTTCCGAAATGGCAAATGACGGTGGGAACGACGTAAATATGTATGAAATAGGCACAGATCTCAATCTAATTTCGCCTTAGATTGTGTTAATATTAAATCATGCTATGTAACTCTGCCCAGGGTAGCAATCAAAGACCTTTAACTTCAAAAAAACATCTCAAAGGCTTCACGCTTATCGAGCTATTAGTTGTAGTTACAATTATTGTGGTTATAACCGGAGCACTTATCCCCTCTTTTGCAGGTTATATAAGAAATCAAAATGTAAAACAAGCCCAAGAGCAATTAAAAAGTGATTTAAGAACCGCGCAAAATAAAGCCTTAACCGGCACACTTTCAGACACGTTTGTCGGAACTAATCCCGTTGCCTTTTGGGGAATACGATTTGGTCCTGGTACGGGTACCGGCAGTAATAGATATGAGTATTTTGTTTCAGATGTCGACACAGCGTGCCCAAATCCAATACCGGTTGCCCAAGCTCAAGGTTACTCGGAGCTATCTAGTGCAATGGAAGTCAAGAATCCATCTGGATATAAATGCATATTTTTTAATATTAAAGATGGCGGTATTAGTACAGTTGGTTTTTCTAACCTCGAATTAATTGTCGGGTACAGCGGCAGCACAACTACAGGTGATTGTAGAAGAATTTTATTTAACAATAGAGGATTAATTTACACCACAATATCAGAATTATGTACTTAAAAAGCCACGCGAAATTAAATGAAAAAGGTATAGGTCTCGTTGAAGTTATTGCTGCCTTTGGTATTTCTATTGTTGTTATAACTTCATTAGTTTCACTTTCACTATACACATTAAGGTCCTCCCTTCAAAGTAAGCTCTTATTGGAAGGTACAAAAATAGCAAATCGAGAATCCGAGCTAGTTCGAGCTTTTAGGGACGATGAGACAGTTTCTTGGGATATTTTTCTGGACTCACTTGATATTGCAGACAACGACCCGCTTGTTAATGATTTTGATTGCACCTGCGCAGCTACTCCGTGTACTAAACAGTGCTACATGACCTCAAATCCGATGGAAGTTCACTCCGGTGCACTAACCGAAGTAATCGACAATCAACAGATCACCCATTCTTTTAACATCGTTCCCGATGCCAACGACCCTGCCAACATTGTAAGAGTATCAATAACAGTTACATGGAACGTCGGCAGTCAGGCCAAGATGACAAATGTTTACACCGATTTATCCAATTGGAGAGGAAGATAAGTATAGTGAAGCAGAATAGATTCACACAAAATTTGTGGAAGACCTCTGGATTCACACACACCGTGTGGAAGCCTTCAGGCTTCAGACACACCGTGTGGAAGCCTTCAGGCTTCACACTAATAGAGCTTTTGCTGGTCATTACATTAGTATCGATCTCTATTGGTGTTACCGGCGATATTCTAATTTCATTAGTAAGAAGCTACAGCAAAACAACAGTTATCAATGAACTAGAACAGCAGGCAAATTTTTTAGGCTTGAAACTTGAAAAAGAACTTCGAAATGCCGCTAATGTTTCAATAACTAACGGTGGAACCAGGATAAGTTTTGAAGACTCGTCAGCTAACGTAACTATTTGCTACAACGTAGCTAACAACAATCTTTACAGAACTACAACTTCCGGCAGCTGCACATGGTCAACAAACAACGCAGATGCCTTAGTTGCAACCCCCGAAGTCGGCCAAACAGTTGGTGGAATTCACATGGTTTGTAATACAACGTGTTTTACCCTGTTATCCAGCTCTCCGCAGGTTGTAGACATTTCGCTTTTATTTAGACAGGCACAGACTGCCGGTTCGACTAGCTTTGAGGGCGAGATACAGATACGAAATACCGTAGTTATAAGAAATTCATATTAGAATGATAAATTCTTTCAAACATAAAAACGAAAAAGGTCAGACAGCAATTGCCATGTTAGTCTTAATGGTTGTAGCGCTGATGATAGGAGTGACAGTATCCGATAGATTTATTCGAGGACTTAGGTCGATTGCCTCTTCTGACAACACGTCAAAGGCAGTTGCCGCTGCCGAAGCCGCTATTGAAAGACTTCTAGTTCTTCCAAATGAAACATTAGAAGATTTTATTACCTTTAATAACTGTGGTTCTAATTGCGTTTATCAGATAACCGATCCGAATAACGGCCAGCTTATAACCGCTACAGTAACTTTAAGTCATATGGGTTCGACCTCAGAACCGTATTTAATGTCTTTAAAAGAAGTAGAAACATCCGAGATGTCATTAAACGGCTATGCCTCAGGTCAAAGTGTAAATGTTTGTTGGAACGGCACTACGTCTATAGAGGGACTTTATGTTTACAATGAGGGCGGTACAATCAAGGTGAGTCCATTTGCATATAACTCAACTACAACTGCGCACCCGGAAAACGGATTTACAGCCGCAGCAGGCTCTTACGGATATCAGAATTGTTTTTCAGTAACTGCAAGTAACACTCCTTTGTCGCTAAGACTTAAGTCGGTATATGGTCCGGTTGATGTTGATGTGCTCCCTGCTCCGGGTTACAACATTCCCACACAGGGTATAAGATTAGTGTCTGTTGGTGTTGCCGGCGATGCCAGGAAAACCGTAACAGTTATAAAGTCAGAAGCTTTTGCGCCGGTAATTTTCGACTACGTTTTGTATCAAAAATCAGATACGGACGCATTGTCTAATTAAGTTAACTAAGGTAACATTTACTTATGCCCATCGTAGGTCTAGATCTAGGAAGAAATAACTTTAGAGCAATAGAACTTGAGAGAAAAAAAGAAGGACTTGCAGTCAACCGTTTTGCCGTTTATGAAAATCCCCGACTAAATTTTGAATCTGAAGCTCAAGACGATCAGAAGGTATATGCCAGTTCGTTAAAGGACTTCTTTGCTGAAGTAGGTTTTTCGACCCCGTATGTTGTTGTAGGCCTTGATGAGACTTACATCTACATGAGGATAATCAAATTTCCTCAGATGAACGATAAAGATTTGAAAAATGCAGTAAACTACGAGGCCGAGCAATACATTCCTCTACCGCTAAAAGACGTAAATTTGTCCTTCCAGAGACTTGACGTTGATTATGCCGATAAAGCGAAAATGAATATTCAGATGGTGGCAGCGCGCAAAGCTGTTTTAGAAAAGCATGTTCAAATAATAAGGGACGCACATCTTATCCCAAAAGCAATCGAGCCCGAGACCTTGGCTTTAGGTAGAGCTTTAGGCGATACCAAGGAAGCTCCGGCCGGCTGTGTAATTTTAGACATGGGATTCTCACGTACAATAATCATTATTGTTTACGGTGGTTTTGTGCGTTTCACCAGAAATGTTCAGCTCGGCGGAGATGTGATGACTAAATCAATTCAACAAACGCTTAATTTAGACTACAACCAAGCAGAAGAATACAAAAAAGTTTACGGCTTAGATAAAAATCAGGTAGACGGCAAGATTTTCGAGGTAGTAAAACCGCACATAGACAACATAATCAGCGAAGTTAAACGTGCGAGCATTTTCTTCACAAAGCAACAGCCTAATGCTAACATTAAGAGGGTCATATTGACCGGAGGTACTGCCCAGATGCCCGGACTTCTTTTGTACATGGCAAACAACTTAGACCTTGAGGTTGAAGTTGCCAACCCGTTCAGAGATATAATTTTAGGTCCACACGCACTTCAGCAGAATCCCTCATTAAATGAGCTCGGTCCGATTTTTTCGACAGCATACGGACTAGCTTTAAAGGAAGTTTAATATGCAAAGTATTAACCTAATACCAGAACAGGAAGTACAGGAGCAGACAAAAACTAAGGTAGTAAAACTTAGTACGATCTTGACTTTAGTCATTTTAGTTGTTGTAGGTGCGCTCAGCGGCTACTTCTTTTATCAAACAAATCGGTTAAAAGGCGAGTTAACAAGTGTAAATTCGCAAATTGATAAACTTCGTTCTGAAATTTCAGCACTAGCGCCAGTGGAAATAAGCGCGCGTAATTTGGACAGTAAGTATAGAGTTTTAGGTGAGATATTTTCATCAAGAGGTAACTACTCGCTACTCGCAGACGAATTAAGAGTTAGAACACCTGAAGGTATAACAATTGATTCGTTTACTATCCAGAAGGGTACAAAGATAAGTATTTCAGGTGATGCAGATAACTATATTTTAATATCGAGTTTCATGAATAATTTATTGAATAATGAGTACAAGGATGGCAACCCGACATTGAGGGGTCTTTTTACGTCAGTTTCGTTAAATTCTGTAAATTTGGAAAAATCAAAAAATATGGTTAGGTTTGCAATTGGAGTAGATATTAATTTGGACTTAATAAAGAAATAGTATGGCAGAAAAAACCGGTCTGAACATGAGTTTTGAATCTACAAAAATAAAAAATGTGTTGCTGAACTTTTTGGTTCCGATAGTTTCTGTGACTGTTTCTGCACTCCTCTTTTTCTTTATCGTTTATCCATCAATTGTTGACATGCCGATGATTAAAGCTGAGCTAGAGACTCAGACTGCACTTAGAGATTTATTACGTGCAAAGCGCGATAACATAAATAAATTAGTTGATTTCAAGAGTGTTGTTGACGAAAACTCTTTGTTGGTAGACAGGGCACTTCCCTCGGAAGAAAGAGTTCCTGCATTGTTAGATCAAGTAGATTCAATAGCCAGCAGCTCGGGATTAGAAGTTACAAAACTAAGTTACACTTTCGGTGAGATTCCTGCCGAAGAACGTAGCAGTTCCTACAATGTTGTTCTTGTGTCATTAGGTGCAGAAGGTTCGTATGGCCAGATGGTTACTTTTATGAAAACTGCCGAGGAAGCTGCCAGATTAATTAATGTAGCCAACTTTAGGTTTGCATCTGTAGGCAAGGAAGACGGCAAATTATCGCTAAACTTCGCGCTGTACGCTCCATATCTTATGGTTCAGTCGACTGCAGTCACGGATGATCCTGTAACTCTGGATATTACTAGCACACAGTTTGTAGATTTTATCAACAGGGTTAAGAGTTTGAAATATTATGATTATTCAGAAAATACAAATATTGATGATTTGCCCGTAGTTCCTTTTGAACCTGAGGAAGATGAGACTACAGAAGAGTCGACTTCTTCAGAAGGTAGTGTGTTGCCGGAAACTCCTACTCCTTAACCTCTATTTTTTGTTTGTTTCTCCACTCTTCGATTTTTTTATGGTCACCGGATAAAAGTATTTCCGGAACTTTCATTCCGCGAAAGTTTTCAGGACGAGTGTACTGCGGATATTCAATAAAATTTTCTGAGTAAGACTCATTAGTCGCTGCATCTTCTTTTTCCAAAACGCCCGGTATTAATCTAGCGACGGCCTCGAGTACTACAAGGCATGGTAATTCACCGCCGGATAAAACATATTCGCCAATAGAGATAGTTTCAGTTGCAAGTTCTTTTTCAACTCTTGCATCCATCCCCTCATACCTACCGCAAATAAATGTTATGTGTTGATCTTTAACGTACTCTCTGGCCTTTTTTTGAGTAAACTTACTTCCTCCTGCCGACAGAGCGATAATTTTGTGATCGGCCTTATTTTGTTCAAAATTTTCGCCATAAATTGTTGCAAGCGCATTATATATTGGTTCGATCATCAGCAACATCCCAGTCCCTCCGCCGTAAGGTTTGTCGTCTACTGAGCCGTAATTATCAAGAGCAAAATCTCTTAAATTAATTAAATTAATCTTCATCTGCCCTAAGGAAATAGCTTTTTTAAAAGGAAGATTATTAAGATGTTCTTTGAATAATTCCGGGAAAAGAGTTATGACGTCAATTTGTATCATACATTTCGTTAAGCTGAATTCTGACCCTTACATTATCTTTAATCGCTTTGGCCTTTACCAAGTTTCTAAGGCTATTAATAGTGTTTCCTTCTTTACCAATTACAAGTCCCATGTCTTCCTGAGCAACACCTATGTTATAGATAGTAGTTCCCTCTTCATCGACTTCATCGATAACAACCTGTTCGGGTTTTGAAACCAACTCTTTTATTAAGTATTCTATGAAAGCATGCATGTGGTTATTCCTGAATTTCCGGAGTTTCGGCTATTACCTCTGCGGTCTCAGCAGCCTCGCTCTTAGTACCTTTTTCACCTTTAGGTCTGTAGGGTGTGTATGAGTATTTATTATCGATTATCTTCAAAACTGCGTCTGAAACTAACGCGCCTTTGGATCTCCAGTCTTCGTATTTCTTCTTATCCAATTCCTTAACTGATGGGTTTTCTGAAGGGTTAAAATGCCCCAAAATGTCTATATAACGACCATTTCTCTTATCTCTTGTGTTTGTAACTACTATTTTGTATGCCGGAGCATTTTTTCTGCCAATTCTGGCTAATCTTATTGTTATTGACATAGCTGTGACATTCTAACAGAATTCTTTCTAAAATCCAATAATTATGCCTTAGCAACGCTCAGTTTATCAAAAGCCTGTAAAGCTGCCTGTTGTTCGGCCTTCTGCTTGCTTCTGCCTGTACCTTCGCCCCAAAGCTTATCTCCAAGGTAAACACCTACCTTAAAGCTCTTTTCATGGTCAGGTCCCCACGAGTCTAAAACTTGATATACGGGAGTGATGCCCATCTTTTCCTGTGCAATTTCCTGGAATTTTGACTTAGCGTCTTTGTACTCTTCGTTTTCTACCAGCTCGGTTACTTTATAAAGAAGTTCTTTTTCCACAAAAGTTCGGCAGAAATCAATACCAAGTTCCATATATAAAGCGCCTAAAACAGCCTCAAACGTATTTGCCAGTATATATTCTCTGTCTCTACCCCCGGTGCTCTCTTCGCCGTTAGATAGTAAAAGAAACTCTCCGTAGCCCAGTCTCCTAGCTTCATCAGCAATCGACGGAGTGCACACAATAGCAGATCGATAGTTTGTCAGAACTCCTTCCGGAGATTCGGGATATCGTTTATAAAGATAGTCTGAAGATAGAAGTTGTAATACGGCGTCTCCAAGGAATTCCAGCCTTTCATTAGAAGCCTTTTTATAGTCTGGATGTTCGTTTAGATAAGATCTGTGGGTAAAAGCCAGAACAAATAACTCTTCTTGTCTGAGATCTGCCCCCAATATTTTTTTTAGTTTTTGAAAATCAAATGACATTTAACTTACTCTAATTGCTCATCAACTAAGTCAATTAGATCACCTACGGTTTCAATATTGTCCTTTTCGGATATTACATCAACCTGAAGTTTTTCTTCTATTTCGGTTAGAATTTCCATAAGCTCCATCTCGCCGATATTCAAGTCGTCTTCAAAATAAGAAGATTCATTGAGTTCTTCGTGCTCATGGCCAGTTCTTTCTGCAATTATTTTAAATATTTTTCTCGATGATTCACTCATTATTTTTCACTCCGGCTAACTCTACTACAGTACCAAGTACCCCATTCACAAACTTATGTGATGTGTCGTTACCAAACTCCTTTGCTAATTCAACCGACTCATCAATTGCGACCTTTACAGGTGTTTTTTGGCCAAAAACCAACTCGAATACGGCAATTCTGAGCACAACTAGATCCACCTTGGATATTTTGTCCAAAGGCCACTCGGGAGCAGATTCCTCTATAATTTTATCAATCTCATCCAAATGGGTTTTTACACCTTCGACTATGAAATCGGTAAGCCTAATGTCTGTCTCGTTGTGTTCAAGTAGTTCCTTTGATAGGATCTGACACTCTTCTTTATTTTGTTCAGAAAACAACCAGCAAAAAATTGATGCCAGCGCAAGTTTTCGAGCAGCATGTCTTGGGTCGGTTTTTGACTTCATCTTTCACCTTAGAGGCACCAGTTTCACTAGAAATGGGCACCCAGATACTATTTGATCTCAATGTACTCTTCAACGTGAGGTCTCTTGTAGGCCTTTTTATCGGCTGTTTGGACCGCATTTACTTCATCCCTGACGTAATGAGAATTTCTCTTTTTTCTTGTTCGGCTTTTAGAGTGCCTTCTTTTTGGTAATGCCATGCACACTATTATGCAAAAAATCTGGATAATTGCAAGTTTTTTGCATCATAACAGTTATTTTTCCAGTATAGTTACTTTGCTCAAGCCGAATTTACGACTAACTCGAATCTTCAGCTCTGTGCCGGCTATCATCTTTGAAATATCAAGCTGATCCCCATGGAAGAAGGCAATGACGCCGTTTTTGTTAAGAATATTACCCAAATTTTTAAAAAGGTGAACGAGCGCAGTATCGTGGTAAAAAGGGTCTGCAAAGACCACGTCGTAGGTTCTATCGGTGTTTACCACGTATTTAACAACGCTCCTTCTGAAAACCTCCGCATGCTCCAATAACCCTGTATTTGTTAGATTTTTGACAATAATCTCTACACTTGTCGGATTTTCGTCTACAAAGTCGCAAGATTCCGCCCCTCGGCTAAGCGCTTCGATTCCTAAATTCCCGCTACCGGCGAACAAATCTAGGCACGCTGCGCCCTCAATCCTATCTTCAAGTATTGAAAATACTGCTTGTTTAGCCTTTTCTTGTACGGCTCTAAAACCCTCAATTTCGGGTATTTCTAGTTTCTTGTTTTTAGCTGTTCCTGTAGTTACTCTAAGCATGTCGTTATTCAGGCCATTCTATCATTTAATTGTTTTTTACGTAATTTCCGGCAAATTCCTGCAGTTTAGTCTTTAAGCTTTCATATCTATCAAGCAAGGGGTAAATGTTCTGCGCCTCTGTTTTTGCTCGTTCCAGAAGTTCGAAATCACCTAAATCTGCCAATCTGAACTTTTTGAAGCCGTGTTGGGTTGTGCTAAAAATATCACCCTCGCCCCTCATTTTTAAGTCAATTTCGGCCAGCTCAATACCACTTTCTACACTCTCAAGGTATTTTAGTCGCGTGTACGCCTTTTTTGAATCGTCGCTCATAAAGACAAAACAAAAGCCTTGTTTAGAGCCACGTCCTACTCTTCCCCTGAGCTGGTGGAGATTTGCTAGTCCGTATCTCTCAGCGCTTTCGATTACCATAATTGTCGCATCCGGAATGTCTATGCCCACCTCAATTACCGGGGTTGCGACTAGAATTTTGATTGCTCCATCTCTAAAGTCGGTAATTGCCTTCTGTTTATCTGCAGCTTTCATCCTTCCGTGAATTAACCCCATTTCTACATCTTTAAATACAGTAGTATTAAGTTTTCTATATTCTTCCTCAGCAGCTTTAACATCTACCAACGTCTCACTCTCCGAACCCTCAATTAACGGGCAGACTATAAACGCAGACTCACCGGATTTTTTTATCCATTCGTAGGCTTCTTCCCTATTTTTATTGGCAACTACTTTTGTAACAATTTTTCTTTTTGTATTTGGATGTTGATCAAGCACCGAAATTGAAAGATCGCCGTAAATGGTTAGAGCAAGCGTTCTTGGAATTGGCGTAGCCGTCATAGTTAACAAATGTGGTATTTTATCTGAACCGCTCATTTCCAATACTTTTCCTCGTTGATCTACACCAAATCTATGCTGCTCGTCTATAACAACCAACGCTACATTTTTGTATTTTTCGTTATTGTATAAAATCGAGTGTGTACCGATTAAGATATCCCAGTCTGAATCAATACCTTCTTTCTTTGTGCCAGTCATCAGTGCGATCTTTGCTTCTTGTTTAAGGAAATTATTAAACGTCTCGAAATGTTGCTGCGCTAAGATTACGGTTGGGGCCATGTAAACAGTTTTAAAGCCATTTAGCTTTGCAGTAAGAGCTGCAACAATCGCTACGATAGTTTTTCCTGTGCCCACATCCCCTTCTAACAATCTGTTCATCGGAACTTCCTTTTCCATATCCTTTTTAATTTCGGTAATTACTTTTTTCTGGGATTCGGTAAGACCAAAAGGTAGTTCAGATATAAACTTGTCTATAGCGCCGTCACCGCCATTTAATTTAATGCCGTTTTTTTGAGCATTCCACTCATTTTTCCGTTTCTCAACTTTTAATAGTTCCAGAAACATCTCTTCAAATGACAGTCTTGCTGTTGAGTGTTTTACACCCATCTCGTCATTTGGGAAATGAATCGACCTGATTGCGGAATCCAGTTGAGGATAATTATATTTTTCTAAAATTTCATAAGGTATAAATTCTTCAAGTTTCTCAAGTGTGTGTAATATTTCCCAGACCCTTGTACGGAGCCATTTTGAACTTACACCCGAAGTTTCAGGATATACCGGAACTAACCTGCCGGTATTCAGACTCTCAGCGTGCGCGATTTCCATTTCGGGGTTTAGAATACAAGGTTTGTTATTAAAAAGTGTGATTTTACCGCTCACACTATATCGAGTACCTGCCATTAGCACCTTTTTTAAGAAATGTTGATTAAACCAGATTAATGTTAAAGCACCGGAATTATCTGAAATCGCAGACTTAGTTAGCTTTTTTCCGTATTTTGTGAAGATATTTTCTACCGGCCCCAGCACGCCTTTAATCGTCACACTGTCCCCTACCTGCAGATCCGATACAGATTTTACGTTTGAAAAATCGTCATATCTAAAAGGAAAGTGGTATAAAAGATCTCCTACAGTTTCAATCTCCAGGTTTTTTAGGAGTTTAGTGTACTTAGGTCCAACTTTAGCGACTTTTTCGATTGCGGATTCTAGTTTTAGCATTCACTATATTATATAAGGAAGGACTGATGTGGCCAGAAGAGCCAATGTGCTCACAACTATTAAAATCTTTGTGAGATTTTCGCGTTTTACTGATTTTCTGGCTATCTTTTTGAGATTTTTCAACATATTATTTCACTTTCAAGAAAACTCTTTTGCCAAATTTAATTACAGTACCTGATTTAAAGTCCAATGATTTGAATGGATCCTTTTCCTGTTTACCGTCAACTTCTACCCCACCTTGTTCAATAACTCTTTTTATTTGGCTTGCAGATTCGTTTCCAACATTATTTTTTAGAAACGTAAGTAATTGAGTATTCTGTGCCGGTGAAGTAGAGATTATGTTTTCCTCATCAATTTCTTTATTCTGAACTACTTTCTCAAAATTTTCCTGACCCTTTTTCGCGGCCGATTCGCCTTTAATAAGTTTTACAATTTCAAAAGCCATTATTTTTTTGTATTTCATTGGATTCTCGCCTGATTTAATTGCGGTCTCAATTTCCTGAATATCTTTGGCACTCACTTCCGTTAGGAGATTAAACCCTTTAATTATCAAACTATCCGGATATGACATTGCTTTGCCGAACATATCCTCAGGCGTGTCCTTTAGATTTATCCCATTTCCTTTGGTTTTGCTCATTGTTACGCCGTCAGGAGCATCCATCATTTGGTTAGTTCTGACAAATTTTTCTTTGTTTAAGTACTGTTTAACTAATGTCCGGCCGGTTAGCATGTTAAAAGTTTGGTCAGTCCCGCCAATCTCCAGATCAACTCCCATTGCCACGCTATCAAAGCCCTGCATCAATGGATATATAAATTCTTGAAGACCGATAGGATCTCCTTCCTTTAATCTTCTCTCAAACATATCCCGCTCTACCATTTGCTGAACTGTCGAAGAAGCCATTAGTTTTATAAGATCTTCCAGATCGAGTTTTGAAAGCCATTCGAAGTTGTGTCTGAACGAGACAGGATTATCTCCCTCGAAATCTATTAATTGAGATGCCTGCTCTTTCCAGCCGTTCATGTTATTTTGAATTGTTTCGTCAGATAAGATTGGTCTAGCTGATGTTTTATCAGGATCCCCTACTTTTGCAGTAAAATCCCCTACCAGAAAAATTACTTCGTGCCCGAGTTTTTGTAGAATACGCAAAGCTCTAATTCCCATGGCGTGCCCGACGTGCAGATACGGACCAGTTGGATCAAAACCCTGGTATGCTTTGATTCTGTCTCCAGACATAAGTTTTTCTCTTAAAGCTTCCTTAGTTGGGTAAATGGAATCTACACCTCGGTTTAGAAATTCCTCTATTAAAACTTTATCGGTTAATACTTTGCTCATCTTTTTCAGTATATGATTTTATTAACCCAATGACAACGTGGATATCCTCCCTTTCAGCTTTGTAGTTGAAATTTTGATATACTAAACCCCTGCAAGTTTCGAACAATTTTAGAATAAACCTTCGAGATACTGCCAAAAGATAATATAATATTTATATGGCTACAAAGTTTATGGGCGCTAAGCCCAGTAGAAAAAGAATAAAGCCTAAATCCATCGGAAAATTCAGCGTTAATTTGCCCAGCTTACCTGCTTTGGGCAATGTAAAATCGCTTACTTTTATTACATATTTGGCCTCTTTTGTCCTAGCCGGAATGGTTATTGGGTTATTGGTTGTTGTTATCACGCTGGCCTTTTTTTCAAGGGGATTGCCCAACCCTAATAAACTGTTAGAGCGAAATTTTGAGCTATCCACAAGATTTTACGACCGTAACGGCAAGCTTCTGTACGAACTTTTCGGTGACAAAAACAGAACCTTGATAGGTTTAGAGGAAATTTCACCTCACGTTTTGCACGCTACACTTGCCACCGAAGATTCTGACTTTTATATACATAGGGGCTTTTCCATGAGAGGAATGGCTAGAGCATTAAAGAACATGGTATTTGGCGAAAGTTTACAAAGCGGCTCCACTATAACTCAGCAGGTTATTAAAAACACCTTGTTAACATCTGAGCAGACTTTACCCAGAAAAATTAAAGAGCTTATCTTGTCGCTTCAATTAGAGAATAAATACTCAAAAGATCAAATTTTACAAATGTACCTTAACGAATCTCCATACGGAGGTCAGAATTACGGTATTCTCAGCGCTGCGAAGGCTTACTTCAATAAACATCCCAAAGATTTAACTGTTGCAGAGTCAGCATACTTAGCCGGACTGCCTCAAAGACCCAGTTATTACTCGCATTTTGCAGGAGATCCTCAAGCCGGGCAGGAAAGAAAAGACTATGTTCTGTATTTAATGAACGAAAGAGGTTGGATGGGGAGCGACGGTAAAAGGTTCTTTTTGAGTGACGAAGACTACGAAAAAGCAAAGACCGAGGAGCTAAAATTTGAGTCTGCTTCAGTTCCGTTTGCAGCGCCTCATTTTGTTTTCTATGTTAAACAAATGTTAGCCGATATGTTCGGCGAGGAACTTGTTGAACAAGGCGGTTTACAGGTTACCACCAGTTTGGACCTAGATTTGCAGGAAAAGGCACAGCAGATAGTTTTTGAAGAGGTCGAAAAATCTAATTCAATGAATGTTTGGAATGGTTCGCTGATAGCTCTTGATGCCAAAACTTCGCAGATTTTAGTGATGGTGGGTTCTAAAGGCTACAACTTGGATTCACAGCCGGTAGATTGTATTTCCGGAATTACCGGTGAAGGAAGCTGTAAATTCGAACCTTATGTAAACGTTTCATTAGCAAACAGACAGCCAGGTTCGGCAATTAAACCTATAACCTACGCGACGATGTTATCCCAAGGCTACCCGGCCTCCTTCCCGTTTTTAGATGTGCCGTCTGTTTTTGAAGGTTCTGCTCC
>MEWG01000007.1:5194-14005 GCA_001773295.1 candidate division WWE3 bacterium RIFOXYD1_FULL_39_9 | reverse complement strand
CCGGTATCGACAACATGATAGATATGGCAGAACAGATGGGCATCTCTACATTTAAGGAAAGAGACCGATATGGCTTGTCTTTGACATTAGGTGGTGGCGAAACAAAGCTTTTGGAATTAACCGGTGCTTTTAATGTCTTTGCTGCAAGAGGCGTCTATAGACAGCCCACTCCTCTGGTTGAAGTAAAAGATTCAAATGGTAACTTAATTTATAAATGGCAAGATACGGGTGGAATAAAGGCGATGGACGAAGGAGTAGCGTTTCTTATTTCGGATATTCTTTCGGATGACGGAGCAAGAAGCGCCGTATTTGGTTTAGGCAGTCTCTTAAACATTCCCGGACACCAGGTTGCTGTTAAGACCGGTACAACTGACGATAAGAGAGACAACTACGCAATCGGTTATACCCCATCTATTGTAGCCGGATCTTGGGTAGGTAATAACAATAACGAAGAGATGAACCCTAACGTAGCATCAGGTATCACAGGCGCCTCGCCTATTTGGAATAGATTCATGAAAGAATTTTTAACCGGCAAAGAGAACGAAAAATTTGAAGCCCCCAAGAACGTGAAAAAAATAGAAGTTGACGAATTGACAGGGTTGCTTCCACAAGAAGGTTTTGGAACTCGCAACGAGTGGTTCTTGCAAGATACAGAGCCAACTGCACGCAGCGACTGGTACCAGAGAATTGAAGTCTGCAAAATTGACGGTAGAATTGCCAACGATGGCTGTAAGGATGCGGACGAGACTGACACTAATACGTTTATAAAAATCACAGCCGAACTACCGGAGTGGCAATCTTCAGTGGACGCTTGGGTGAAAGAAAATTACGATGAAGATCGATATTTTCCGCCTCAAATGAGGTCTAGATTAGAATTTGACGGCGACTCGGTTTCAAATAAAGATGATGTTAATGTAGAAATTATTGAGTTAGACGAAGGGGATAAAGTTTATTTGCATTTCAGATTAAGCGTGGAAGTGTCAGCATACAATGATGTGGAAGTAGTCCGCATTTACATGGACGGGCAGAAAATGACGGACGATGAATCGGCTCCTTATGGCTATAATTTCGAGCTACCCGCATCGGCAATTGGAAAACATGAATTTGAAGCAGTAGCTACAGATGATGATGGCAATAAAGGTTCTAAGAAGGTTAACCTAGAGGTCGTTGGCTATGCTAGATAGCTCGCGAACGCTCATCCCTAAAGAATTAATCAAAACAATAATTTTTTCTCTTGTCTCAGCGAAATTGTCTCCGCTGTAATTTATCTTAAACAAAACATTCTTATTTTTTTCGCCAATAATTGTATCTAGTTCTTCAGGAATGCATGTAATGCTCCCAATTTTTTCATCAATCTCTTTTATTTTCCAAAATACCGGGCCAACGGGCGTTGTCTTTGGCATAACTACTGAAATATCTTCAGTTTTGGTTTGCTTGTACTCACTTTGAATTCTATTAGGAATACCTTTTGCGTTTTTAAGAGCCTCAGTATACAAAAAGAACGAGTCGTATTTAATCTCACCTAGTACAACGTTTTCGTGCATGACGATATTCATGTCGCCTGTAACGTCGATCGCATAAGGTGTTATGCCAAAATCTCGCATGATGGAAGCAAGAACTCGCTTTGTTGTTTTAGCTTTCTCTTTGGCTGTTAATTCGTCGCCGCCGATTAAAACCTGCAAGACTCTGCTCTCATTGTAGTCAGCAAAATCATTGCCACTTCCCTGTTTCTCATAAGTTTTTCCAAGTTCAAATAGGTACGAAGTTTTTATCTTATTTTTGGTGTAACTTTCTGCAACTTTTGCTAGCGAAGTATACATCTCTGTTCTTAGTGCTGATTTTTCCTGTGAGATTGCATTCTCCAATTTTATTTGTTTATCATTTTTCGGATCGGGCTCGACTAATGGGTCGGTAATGTGCTCGTGAAATCCGAGATTTTTGCAAATATCTCTGAGTTGTTCTTCAACAAGGTAAATTTCGGGGGTTATATCCTTTGGAGGCGCGATGTCTAAATGTACCGTCGGAATATTGTTGTAATCATGAATTCTAAGCACGTCTGCAACAATATCATCCTCAACTTCCACGTCGGTTCTAAAATATGGAACTGTTACAGACATAGACTCTTTTGAGGAACCGGCGGTAACATAGCCTAATGCCGATAGGATCGACTCTACCTCTTTTAGAGGAATGTCCATACCTGAAAGAGTTTTGATTCGTGCAAATCTTAAATTCATTATTCTTTCCGGAGTTTCTTTTGGATACCAATCTACGTTCTCATACACTTCTCCGCCGGCAAGTTCCAAAATTAACTTTGTTGCGCGTTCAATCGCAATTTCAGTGAGTTTAGGATGCAGGAATTTATCATATCTAAGAACAGTTTCGTTTTGTATTTTGGCTCTTCTTGAAGATTTTCTAATGTTCACTTGATTGTAGTTTCCAGCGTCTAAGACGATCTCAGCTGTGTGTTCGTCAACAGCTGTGTCTTTCCCTCCCACTATACCTCCTAATACAATAGGCATGCCATTTTGGGTCAATACGAAGTACTCTTCGGTCAGTTCTATGGTCTCGCCTAATAACGTTGTTATCTTTTCGCCCTTTATGGCTTTTCTAATGAGAATTTCTCTTTTTTGGAATTTTGATAGATCTTGAGCATGCATTGGTTGACCGGTTTCTACCATTACATAGTTTGTTATGTCCACAATATTGTTAATTGAGGAAATCCCATACGACTCCAGTCTGTTTTTGAGCCAATCAGGAGATCTCCCTACTTTAATTTTTTTGAAGGTTCTAGTGTTAAATCTATTTACTAAATCGGGACATTCTACCTTTATGTCTACAATTTGTTCTTTTGAAGGTTTCTTTATGTCGCCGGAATAAATCTCAGGCATTTTGAAAGTTGTTTTTTCAAAAGCAGCTAAATCTCTTGAACACCCTAAAATAGAAAGCCAGTCAGCTCTATCCATTCTGTGCTCTAAATCAAGCACCTCGGTAGAAAAATTACCTTTTGAGTATTTTATAATCGGTTTGTCCAACATCAAGCCTATCGTTGTAAACGACTTAGCGATCTCTGCGGGAGTCTTATCTAAATCTATGTATTCTTTTAACCATTCAACAGGTATTTTCATATTAATTTCTAAACATATATCATTTCTCCACTATAGAGCTTTCTGATATCTGATATTCCAAACTTAGACATAGCAAGCCTGTCTAAACCCATACCAAAAGCAAAGCCTGTGTATTCTTCAGGATCAATTCCACACATTTTTAGCGTGTTGTAATGGATCATTCCGGATCCAAGTACTTCTACCCAGCCTCTCTGCCTGCAAACAGTGCATCCAGCTCCTTCGCAGAATTGGCATCTTATGTCTACGCCCATGCCCGGCGACACCTCCGGATAATATTTATACCTAAATCTTAGGACAACATTCTCACCAAACAAAAATTTGTGAAATTCTTCAAGAATTCCTTTGAGATGCTGAATAGTAACCCCCTTGTCCACAACAAAACCCTGGTATTGATGAAAAAAGCCAAGATTAGAGGCATTTGCCGTTTCGTTTCTGTAAACTTTGCCGGGAACAATTACACGAAGCGGCGGCTCGTACTCAGAAAGTATGCGAGATTCGATTGAAGAAGTGTGTGTTCTTAGCAAAATGTCCGGTTCTTTCACGAAAAGTGTGTCTTGCAGATCTGTTGCCGGGTGGCCTTCAGGCAGGTTTAGTTTTCTAAAGTTATACTCTACAGTCTCGATTTCAGGTCCTTCTGCAATAGAATAGCCGTGATACCTAAAGAATTTATTCATTTCTATAATAGTTTTAGTTATTGGGTGGAGTTCTCCACTATTTAGGGGCACTTCCGGAATAGAAAGGTCAATAGCCGGATCGTTTATTGTGGCTGTTTTAAATGCGGCTTTTGCCTCAGTGATAGCCTGTTTTAGTTCGTTTTGGATGGTATTTATGCTGGTACCGAAAGTTCTTTTTTCCTCGGCGGAAAGCGATGGTATTTTTTTAAGTAGATTTGTTACTAACCCGTGAGTTTTTGAAAAGTATTTTAGGTAAAGTTCGTCAAAATCTCCGGACTTGCTGTACGTCTCGAGATCTTTCTCAAACATCTTTCTAATGTTATTTATATCGTCCTGCATTTTCTTTATCCTAGTCCTATTAGACTTACTCAATTCTAACGCAACTATAAGCAAAACTCCACACGAAAGTGAACGAGTACTCTCGTCACACGAAAGTGAACGAGTACTCTCGTCACACTAAAATGTGCAGCCTAGAATGAAAAACTCAGCTTTTGGGATAAATTAATGGATTACCGTTACGAAAGATCCCTTATTTCTTTTCAAAAAAGGCTTTTGCTTTTTCTACAACGTCGCCGAAAGCCTTGGGATCGTTTATTGCCATCTCGGATAAAACCTTACGATTCAACTCAATATTTGTGTTTTTAAGTGCAGACATAAATCTGCTGTAATTGATTCCGCTGTCAGTTAGTGCGGCTGTTATTCTTGTTATCCAAAGTCTTCTCAAGTCTCTTCTTTTTTGTCTTCTACCGGCAAAAGCGTGTTCTAATGCTCTTACTACGCCTTCGTTGGCGCGTTTGAACAATCTGTTTCTTGAGCCTCTAAAACCTTTGGCTAATGCTACTATTTTTCTATGTTTTCTGTGTCCTCTTGGACCGCCTTTTACTCTTGGCATATTTATCCGATAGCTTTATTTTACTTTGCCACCGCCCCTTGCTAATAATTTTTTAATAACTTTAATATGTCCTCTATTAAGCTGGAGTTCCATATTATTCTTTCTTGATTTTTTACTGGCAGACCACTTTGATTTTAAATGTCCGGTACGAGTCTGCTTTTTCATAATCTTACCGTTTTTGGTAACCTTTATTCTTTTAGTTAATGTTTTTTTCGTTTTTAATTTAGGCATATCAGTATTTCTATTTGGCTACAAGTACCATGGATATCATATTACCCATTTGTCTCGCGTCCGCTTCGGGTTTTGCTGTCTCCTCCAAAGCAGCTTGGAACTTTCTAATTTTATCAAACGCTATATCAGGATAAAGGTTTTCTCTTCCCCTTAAGGTAATTGTTACTTTTACCCTGTTTCCTTCACTAATAAATTCTTTAGCGCGTTCAATCTGTCTGTTTACGTCACCTTCTCCAGTAGATGGTCCCATTTTAATCTCTTTTAGACCGCTTTTTCTGGATTTTACAGTCGATTTCTTCTTCTTTTCCAGATACAAAAATTTCTTGAAATCAAGAAGTTTTGCCACCGGAGGCACGCTATTTGGAGTAACAACAATCAAATCAAGTTCTTTACCTCTTGCTAAGTTTAGTGCGTCCGATGTCTTCATGACGCCCAAATTCTCACCTTCACCAGTAATAACACGCAATTCTGCGGCCTTGATTCTGTTATTTATCTCGTAATATCTATCTATTGTTGTAACCCTCCATAATCGATAATGCTTCTCAGCACGACATGTAACTTACCATAAATGTAGGCTTTTGGTCAATCTGATTTCGTTTATTTTCTCACAAACCTCTTTCAAAGGATGTGATTTCAGATCTTCGCCTGTCCTTAATCTTACACTTACAGCTTCATTTTCAGCCTCTCTGTCCCCTACTATCAGCATATAAGGGATCTTTTTCATTTGTGCATCGCGGATTTTGGACTGCATGGTGTCGTTTCTGTCATCTATCGATACGCGTAACCTATTGGCTTTTAATTCTGCTGCGACCTTTTGGGCGTATTCCACGTGCTTTTCGCCGATAGGAACAACCATGACTTGCACCGGAGATAGCCACACAGGAAATGCTCCTGCAAAGTGTTCGATCAAAAATCCAATAAAGCGTTCATGGGAGCCCAAAGGTGCCCTATGTATTACTGCGACCAGTTTTTTACTGCCATCCTTGTCTGTATATTCAAGATTAAACCTAGTGGGCATGTATAGATCCAGCTGAGCAGTAGAAATAGCGTATTCCTTACCAATAGAAGATTTTATGTTGATATCTATCTTAGGGCCGTAAAATGCTGCTCCTCCAACGTCCTCTTCGTAGTGAATGCCAAACTTCTTGACGGCACTTCTGGTTATTTTTTCCGCCAAATCCCAGGTTGCTTTATCTCCGTGATATTTATTCCTCTTTTCCTCGCTTGGTAGGCCAATTACAGCATAATAATCGTCTTTGGATAACCCAAGCGTCTTGTAATAGTAATCGTATAGTTCCAGTGTCTTTAGAAATTCTTCTTCTGCCTGTTCAATAGTGCAGTAGATGTGAGCATCATTTTGGCAAATTGATCTGACTCTCATTAACCCGAAAAGCGCTCCGGAGTCTTCAAATCGATAAACCATGCCATATTCCGCGTATCTCACTGGTAAATCACGGTAGGACTTGGGCTGTGCGTTATAGATAATGTGGTGGTGTGGGCAATTCATGCCTTTTAGATAGTATTCTTCGTCATCAATGATCATCGGCGCATACATGTCGTCTTTGTAATAGGGCAAATGACCAGAGGTTTCGTATAGAGTGTGTTTAGCAATATGCGGAGTGGCGACTCTTTGATATCCCCATGCCTCTTCTGTTTCCTTAGCCCAGTTTTCCAGTTCTTCACGAATTATGGCTCCGTTAGGCGTCCAAAGTACCAAGCCTGCTCCCACGTCTTCGGAAATAACAAAAAGATCGCTTCCAAGCTTTCTGTGGTCGCGTTTTTTTGCTTCTTCGAGATTATTAAGGTAAGTGTCCAAATCTTTTTTATCTGCAAAAGCTGTCGCGTAAATTCTCTGAAGCATTTTGTTCTTCTCACTGCCTTTCCAATAAGCTCCCGCCAAGCTTAATAGTTTGAATGCTTTAACTTTGCTTGTGTTGTCGACGTGAGGACCTGCGCACAGGTCTAAATCGTAGTGCTTATCACCTGCAGTGCCGGTTTCATAGATAGAAATTTTCTCATTTCTGTCAGTAATTTCTCCTAGCCACTGCATTTTATATTCGTTGTCCTTAAATATTTTCTTAGCCTCATCTTGAGTGATTTCGCTTCGTTTGATCGGTAACTTGGCATCGATTATCTCCTGCATCCTTTGTTCGATCTTAGGGAAATCCTCAGGTGATATTTTTTCATCTAAATCAAAGTCAAAATAAAAACCATCTTCAATTGGCGGACCCATTACTTTTTTCAAGTTTGGATAAAGTTCTTGCATAGACATGTGCAGAATATGTTCAGCGGTATGCCTCAACGGCATCTGTGGATCGTCTTTTAACTTTTCAATTACTTTTTCTTTTGCACTCATTTTTGGTTTCTCCAAATTATTATACCTGTTTATTTGAAATACATATGAATTTTGACACAGTTAAATACCCCATACCGGGGTTGTAGTAGTAAGAGTTAAAGTAGTTCTCAAGTAAAGATCCATTGAACTAGTTATACGTATTGATTGTTGTAGTGTCAAGAATTTGCCGTTTAGTCTATAATTCAAAAAAATGATTCTGAATATTTACAAACCTAAAAATATTTCTAGTTTTGGAGTAGTTAGCCAGATAAGAAGGCGCTTAAATATAAAAAAAGTCGGTCATGCAGGTACACTAGACCCTCTTGCAGAAGGTGTTTTAGTTATTCTAACTGATCAGGACACCAAAAAGCAGGATAGCATTTTACATACCGATAAAGAATACGTTGCAACTGTAGGCTTTGGTGTTTTTAGTGAAACATATGATTTAGAAAAAGTTCCCGAGTTACGACAAATCCCTGCTCTGTCTATTTTAGAAAGAGATGTGCCGGTTGCCATTGCTAAATTTATCGGAGTAATAAAACAACAAGTGCCGGTTTACTCTGCAGTAAAGGTAGGCGGCGTACCACTTTATAAAAAGGCGCGTAAAGGCAAATCGGTTGACGCTCAAAGTACACCTATAAAAAAAGTAACCATAAACTCTATAGAAATCATGAACTACGGTATGCGTACACTGGAAACTAGTGAAGGAGCTGCGGCCATCCCTTTTGTCGAGCTAAAAGTAACATGTTCTCACGGTACATACATTAGAGCTTTAGCTCGTGATTTAGGCGATGTTATAGGCTATTCTGGTACTTTACTGGGTTTGGTAAGAACAAGAATCGGTGATTTTACAGTCGATAAAGCAGTAAAAGTAGAAGATCTAAAACTTTAAAATTTCCTTTTGTACCATCTCAAACTCTGTCTTAAAAAAGTTGGATTTCTTTGCAAGCCAAAATATACCGTCAATAGTTACCAGATATATAAACATTGATATTGCGGCATAAAATTGGAACAATGCAAACATAAGTACTGCCAGTATAGGATGAACTAGATTTTTATAGGGACTTACAAATCCATTAACCTCCTTCTCAACAATATTTTTTATATCCAGATTTTTTATTAAGTTGTCGGTAATAGTTTTACTATCCATTGATTTGGACAAATCTGCAGTGTTAATATCGAGCCCAAATCTTTCAAGAAGACTTTCAACCTCCGGATCGAGATTCTGCCCACCCGACATGTTCAAAGGAACCAGCTGTTCTTCTAGGTTACTTCGTAGCTGCGTTTCAACCAATGATTTTAAGGGTTTTTCTACAATTGAAGATATTTCCTTGCCTACATTGTATTCAGGAGCAACAAATGCATAAAGAATGACTAACGCTCCTCCAATAGTGCTAAAAATAAATAACAATCCGCTTGTAGATAGTCTTAAGATAATTTTGGGATCAAATTTAGTTAAAAGTTCCCTGATTCTTGTTGATTTCTGAATGTCAAAAGCCATGAAAAGTGCCGCTAGTACAGCCAGCACTACTGCGTAAAAGATGTCGACAGTGT
>MEWG01000007.1:0-5163 GCA_001773295.1 candidate division WWE3 bacterium RIFOXYD1_FULL_39_9 | reverse complement strand
GGCATAAAGATTAACAACCATCAACAAAACAATTTTTGCAGCATAATCCAATGAAAAAGAAAAATAATTTTGCGATTTAATAGGTTCTGCGATCTGTAGAGTTAAAAGTAATGAACTGCCGAAAATAATTAAAATTAACGATATTAACTTAGCGTAATACCCGGCAGATTTCATTACATTAATAATACATAAAAATGGGAAAAAACTATATGGTGGGCTCCACAGGAATCGAACCTGTGACCTCTTCAATGTCACTGAAGCGCTCTAACCGACTGAGCTAGGAGCCCCGAACAACAACTGCGGACGATTATTCAGTAGTAATTACTTCTCATCTTTTGAGAAGGAGGCTCTACGAGCTTCACTTCTTCTTCTTTTTGGTGTCCATTACTTCGTCAATAAGTCCGTATTCCTTGGTTTCTTCTGCTGTCATCCAATAATCTCTTTCCATATCTTTGAGTGTTTTATCCAGGTCAGCTTTTGTATTTTCAGAAATGATCTGTGCAAACTGGTGTTTTAATTTGATCATGTGTCTAGCTTCGATTTCAATGTCAGTTGCCTGTCCGCCCATTCCTGAGATTAATGGCTGGTGAATCATTGTATATGAATTTGGAAGTGCAAATCGTTTGCCATTTGTTCCGCTGGCCAGCAATAACGAAGCAGCTGATGCGGCCAAACCAACATTTACTGTTCTTACGTCGTTTTTGACGTGTTTGATGGTGTCGTACATTGCAATACCTGCGTAAACTTCACCACCTGGTGAATTAATGTAGACAGAGATGTCTCTTTCCGGGTTATCGCTTTCCAAAAATAACATCTGAGCAATAAAAGTATTTGCTACACCCATATCGATAGGTCCGGTAACAAATACTATAAAGTCCTTAAGTAGTCTCGAGTAGATATCGTACGATCTCTCAAAACCATTAGGTTCTTTTTCTACTACTATTGGTACTAAAGTATCATTCCTTATGTTCATGATGATGTTCTCCTTCAAGTTCTTCTATCAAACTTGATAATAACTTATTTTTTTGAAGAATGCTTTTAATATAAAACTTTTCTATGTTGTCTTTCATTCTCTCTTCTACATTCTCGTAACCTGCGGCACGCATGGTTTCCTCGATTTCTTCATCGGTTACCTCAATTTTGTTATCGACAACCAATTTTCCAAGTACAAACTCTGCTTTTAGGTTTTTCTCCGCTATGTCATTATAATCTTTCCTCAGTTGTTCAGTAGTTTTATTTTGCGCTTTTAGATATTGATCTATAGAAAGACCGATAGATTGAGCTTGGTCAATCAATCTGCTCATCATTCTGTCGGTTTCTTCGTCAATTAAAAGGTCAGAAACTTCTAGCTCGGCTGTTTTGATTAGGGCGTCGATTACCTCGTTAGGACTTATATGTACATGGGCCTCGTCCATCTTTTCCCCATTTTTAATTTTTTCCTCGTTTTCTTTCTTTTTCTGCTCGAGTCTTTTCTCGAATGAATCCTTGATCATTCCCTTGTACTCCCCTATTTTCACTTCAGGTCTGGTTGCAACAGTAGCAGTAAATTCCAGATCTTTATCGATATCAAAGACTTTGATATCTACTCTTGGGTTGGCTACAGGTATAATCAGATTTTCTTTTAATGCCTGAGGATAGAAGGTTTGGAGCAGATCGTTTATTACGTCTCCGTAGAGGGCATTAAGACCCACTTTTTCTCTAACTAGTTCTTTTGGGGCTTTGCCTTTTCTAAAACCTTCAATTGTGGTTTCTTCAACAGCCTTATCCAGTATTTTGTCAAAAGACTCTTTTACCTTGCTGTTTTCAATAGTAATTTGAAGCTCAATGGTTGATTTGGGCTTTTTATCTACAGTAACTTTCATATTTTTATCCTTAAATTAACGGACAAATATTATCATACTCTTGGTTAAAGTGCTACGCCAAAAAGGCAGTATAGAAGTGATATAATTATTTCATAAGCTATAACTGCCATGAAAAAAGATAAAGAACACTCTATGCACCACCTTACGTCCTTCCCATCAGTTAAAACTAACAATAATGTTGCCGGTTTTACCATGATAGAACTTCTGGTCGTGGGCATGGTAATGGCCATTTTGGCAGGTACACTCAGTAGTGTAATCAACTATCAAAGACATAGAATTAATTCAGACGATGCTGTTAGGCGCGCTACTTTACTTAAGTTAGTTAATGTAATTGAAACTTATCATACAAGCGAAAATAGATTTCCTGCAGACCCGGATTCTAACGGTAATCCCACCGACGACCCTGTTTTGGGCACCTATTTAGTAGATGATTGGCCAGATAATCTACCTTTTGGTGCTATCTATACCTATTGGGTAAACGCCGCAAGAAACATAGCAGGTATTACAGTTAACACCAACGCTGGGAACTTTTATAAATTCAGATCAACCACAGGTGATATTAGAGAATGTGCCGCACCCGCTACTCCGGCGGACGATGTGTGTAATTAGTCTACTCGTAAACGTATACCGGGGTCCCGATTTCAGCCCACTCAAACAGCTCTTCCGCCTCTTCGGGTTTTAGTTGAATACACCCACCTGTTGCCGGACTACCCATTGTGTTTGGATCTCTAGAGTAAATATTGCCGTAACCGTCCATATGATATGGAATTGAATGGAAACCGAATCGATAGCCATTAACTAGGCCAATTGGCAGATAATCAGGCATATACCAGTTACCAAAGTAGGATATTGTCATCTTCTGCTTTCCTAAAACTTCAAACTCACCTGCAGGGGTTTCCCAAGTCAGTCCTGTTGAAACAATATAGGTTTTGGTTAACTTTCCTTTCTCAAATCTGTAAAGTCTTTGCTGAGATTTTATTACCTCAAGATAAACATCGTGCAGCTCCCCGTTTGTTCTTGGTTTACCTTCAAGTGGCAGAATCACCGCATTGTTAATCTCGTAATTAGCGGCTTTTAACAGCAGAGCGTTTTGAATGGATTTAACTGCGTCGTATTCAACAACTCGGACATCATCAGTTGCATACTTTTCCGCGAGTTCCTTTAGATAAGCTCGAATTGGTTCTTCTTTAATAAAGTTAGTGTATTTGCTTAGAGTCTCCTCCGAGTCGATAAAAGTTTTGAGTGTTTCTTTTGGTATGTAAATTGGCTGGCGACCGTACTTGATTAACAAAGGTGTTGTTAGCTTTTCTATTAAGGCTAGAGAACTCTGTTTCTGAAGGTAGACATCGTCTTCCGATTTCAGATTAATTTTTAGGCTAATTTTTGAAGTATCGGAGATTTTGGATGAGAGCTCTTTTTTAAAGTCTTCGTAATCAATACTAATTTGTGCATTTTCACCGGGAGTACTAAACGAGTAATTTTCAAAAAGAATCTGTGTATTTTTAGCCACAAACGCAAATTCAGCTTCCAGCTGTGTTAAATAGTCGCGAAGGACCTTCTCATTAATAACCAGAACGTCGTTTTGAGTTTTTGAAGGTTTAGTTTCTAGGCAAAATATACTTAACTTCCCTACTCTCAATAAACATTTCAAAGTTGTCGAGGCTTCAAGCTTACTTCTATCAAACCCAACACCAATCTCACTGAGTTGTATAGCTCGGCTCGAGTAATTTGCATTAAGGTAAATAGGTTTTTGTAGAATTTCGCTGATTTTGTTTTTTGCGTCTTGTTCGGTCAGCTTGCCCAAGTTAAAACTTCCAAAATACGTATTTTTGGAAACAACAAAATGAGGTCTAAAAGTTAAAACTAGAAAAAGGATAACACCTAAGATGATTAGAATTTTGGGCAGAAATCTATTCACTATTAAATTCTATCATTATTAGAGTCATCGGGGTCGACAATGTAAAAAGGATCTAGAATACCAATGTAATTGTAGTGACCCTCGGGCTGCTGCAAAGTTCTTTCGTTAATGTATTTAAACTCTCTGTAGCCTTTTGTAAAAGGATCGTGTGCAATCAAAGCATCAGCTTTAATACCGTCAAAGTTTTTAATACCGACTACAACTATTGCGTGCCCGATAAAGCCGTTATAGTTTTGAATATTCATTATTATCGGGTGACCGTCCTTTAACGTTTCAAAGATGGTTTTAGCATCTCTCTTGATCTTGACGGTCTCTTTGTCAAAATATTTAGCAGCATCATAGAGGTTGTAAAACATTTGCCCTCTTACGTATACACTGGTGGGTAATTTTTCAATGACAGAATAAAGGTCTCTCTCATCCCCCAAATAGTTAAGAGCCATTGTTACGGCCGTAGGACCGCACGCAGATGCTCTAATTTCGGTTTTTTTGTCCTCAGGAAGGTTATCTACCTGATTTACGTACGGAACGTCTAAAAGCACTGTTTTATCGGTATTTATGAAATGTCTAATCTCCGGGGTTGCACCAGCTGTGTTTTGGGGAGCTTCTGTATTTGGTATTGTCATTGTCGTTGCAATAAGAAACGACAGAATCATTCTTGAATACATATATTTACTGCCTTTTTGACAGTCGGAGAATTTTAACACGGTTTTCCGATTTTGTCACACTATAGGTTGACGTAAATGGCAGTTTATGTTACAATGACACAATCCAAAAGGACATAAAAAATATAATAATCCTAGAAAAATAGTCAAAAAGACAAAAGGAGAGTGAAGCGATGAGAGGCCAAACTAAACTTTGGACCCTGATAACTTTAGTGTTGATCGTATCCCTGGTTTTGACCGCCTGTGGTGGTGATCAGTACGTCGGAATCACTAGTGACGAGGCAGATGCTACCAAGACCGCTGAAGCAACAACTGAAGCAGCAAACGCTGTTGCAACAGAGCAGGCTCATTTACAAGAGACTGCCACAGTACAGCAGCTGGAGGACGCTGAGGTCGCTGCCGTTAAGGCAAGGATCGACGCGTGGGAGAAACGGATGCAGGAAGATCCGGAAGGTGCTATTGCAGGACTGGAGCAAGCATACTGGGAGAATTATGCGTGGCAACTGCAGATCCAACCATTGACGGATAGTGATCGCGAAAATATCGCGAGATTCCTAAATGGTGGCGAGAACTTTGGCTACGCTACTACAGGAATTGATGAGGCAGGACAAATGAGTGTTTTGTCCGCACCAGACATTGCGAGCATTGCAATACCAGTTGCGCAGATTGCTGCCGGCGACCTTGATGGTTTAATTAATATCATCAAGTCAATGGAGGCGTA
>MEWG01000006.1:15213-30793 GCA_001773295.1 candidate division WWE3 bacterium RIFOXYD1_FULL_39_9 | reverse complement strand
TGCTGTATGGATGGGGAAGCACTTTTCCAATGTAACAGTGTCTTTTGATGGATTGGAAGAAGTGCAGGATTACCAACGACCCGATTCTCGAGGCAAAGGAACCTTTGTTCGTGTAATACGAGGAATCCAAAACCTAATGGAAGTCGGTATCAAGCCTTCGATTCGCGCAACTGTAACTGATTTTAGCGTAAATCGAATGGCGGATTTCGTCGAATATCTGGCTAAGGAAGTATTTCCTAAAGGAGGCTCGATTCATTTTGAACCCATGTCACTTTGTGGGCGTGCTGCTGACAACGAACTAACCACCAACCCGCAAGCATACATGGAAAACTACCTGAAAGCTAAGGGAGTTGTCAAAAAAGTAGGAATGGAAGTGACTTGCTCGTTTGATACATTTGGGCATGAAAAGAAGCAATTCTGCGGGGCTAACAGAAGCACAATGTTCTGTGTATCGCCTCACGGATTGGTTTCAGCATGTTCGAGAGTTACCAAACCTACAGATGACGGGGCTGACCTGTTCTTCTATGCCAAACACAACGGTCAATCAGGTGGTTTTGATGTCGATTCAGATGCGGTGAGTAAGATTGTAGCTCACGGAAATCTTCCGGAAAACCCGTGTGTAAGCTGCTTTGCCAGATGGAACTGTCAAGGACATTGCCCAATCGCAAGGTATGCATATCACGAGCATCACGAGCAATCTTGTATAATCATACAAGAACTGCTTAAAACAGCGATCGTTGCTGAGCTCGATAAAATCTATGAAAGGAGGACGTAATGACTACTGCTACTGTGACAAGTTTGTTTGTTGGTAATGTAGCGTCGTGGGGTGCTGTGGGACAAGCGGCGGTTGCCTGTCGAACCGAAGATGACTGCCGAACTGACTACTGCCGCCAGGATTGCTCGTTCGACTGCAAAAGCGAATGTACCAACGACTGCAGAACTGACTGTGGTTGCGATAACGATTGCTCTCGCGATTGCAACTGCGACAATGACTGTTTCCATGATTGTAGTCGGGATTGCGGTTGCGACAATGACTGCGCTACCGATTGCGGTCGCAAAGGCTAGAGTTCGCGGACCAGATCTAAAAAGGGTTAAGTTTTTGAGATTTATCTCAGAGATTTAGCCCTTTACTTTTTTATAATGAAAAAACTATATCGTTAGATTAGAAAGGTAATCTTTCGAAATTACTTTTGGTGAGTCAATTTTTAATTTCTGTAGATATTTTTCAGGCAGCTGTAATGCGATGTCATCTTCGGAGAATTCCTGAGACTTTATATCGCTATCTTTATCGCTTAAATAAACTACTAAGGCTCTAACCAAAGATTCGTACACTACTGTATGTGCCTTTTTATAATTGCTAAAAACATCCTCTGGTAAATTATTAATGATGGTTTTAATACCATCGGATATAGGAAGTTCCACTTCGTCTATATAAGCGTGCATAATTTCATGAATTATATTTCTTACATTTGGTTCGGAAGAGTTCCAACTTGCAACAATATAAAACGCATCTTTCGTAGGTATGCACATCCCGGACTTGTCCCAGTTTCTTGTTACACAAAATTTGGCAACTTTAGGTTCAAAATCAAAGTGAGTTTTAAATAGATTTATAACCACTTTTATTGGAGAGTCGTAGCTTTTCAGACTTTCAGACAGCTCTTTACGATTTTCTTCCCATAACTCCTGCATTTCCGGAATAATTGACAACGACTTAACATACTTCAACATTTCATCATGAGATTTTCTTGTTCCTTCTGTCGGTTCGTAGTTATTTGAATTCAGAATACTTAACAAGTATTGGTATCTGTGATCCGGCATATCAATATGCGCAACTTTATTTCGTTCTAATATATCGGTTACTGCTTTTTTTAAGTTTTCAGTATTTTTTGAGTATCTAACAGATTCGTTATTATTAAAAAGCAAGGCACAGTAGAGAAAAAAGTGTTCCGGAATTTCTATAGTTTGTACTATCATACCGCTATAATATCACAATTTTACCGTGTTTTTAGTTATAATTTGGTATCGTTATAACAATACCATCAAGAAGTGGTGTATCTGGATCATTAGTATACATACCGTTTGTTTCTTTAATAACTTCACAGTATTTTTCGCTACCAAAATACAGCGATGATAGTGTCTTTAAGGTTTTTTGGGTATTTTTGTTGTTTACAATATACTCAAAGGTATCTGTATAGGTTTCACATTCTTTTTCAAAAGGCGGGTCGAAAACCATATTTTTCAGTCCTGATTTAGAGATGTCTCGTAATTCAAAATGAAGATGCGGTGATAAACAGGCATCCCCAGTTTCTCCGGATAAACCTATCAGATGACCTACATCTATAATTTCACCTAAAGAAACAGCAAACTCCGACAAGTGGGCGTATAAAGCAACGATATTTCCATTACGAATTCCAATAACATTACCCATACCTTTATGGAATTCTCGCCTAACAACTATGCCTGGAAAGGCTGCGAATACTTCAGTACCTTTGGCGACAGGGAAATCTACACCGGGATGTTTGTTATCAAAGAGTGAATAAAAATCACCTCTCTCAGGATGGGTACTGTTATCAAAACCAAATGCATGGCTAACAGTGTGGTTCTTTACCGGGTAGTGAATAATCATATATTTGTACTATAGAAAAAAGCAGGTTGATCTGGATTATCCAAATACCTGAGTACTGCATCTTTAGCTGGTACCGGGATAAAGGTTAAATCTTTTAGTTTCTCGAGTTCCACCCACTCAACAGCATATTTTTCGTGGTCAGACATTCTATCTTTTTCAGGGCCACCTAAAGCAATTTTAGTTTCAGCAGTCTCGCCAACAAAATAAAAGGCGAGTCTTGATTCCGTATCGATGTAGAAAATAAGTTTGCCTACGGTAATATCAATACCGCACTCTTCGTTTATTTCCCTTTTGCAAGTTTGTTCTATTGTTTCGCCAGTTTCCCAGCTACCGCCTGGTAGTGTGTAGAAGTCCTCGGCACCTTTTCCTTCATTTTCTCGCGGTCCGAGATACTGGTGCATCAACAGGATCTTCCCATCTTTTACAATGACAGCACCTGCACGGAATCCTTTATTTCGATTTTCTAAAATTACGCCTTTCATATAGATACCATTATACATAAATATGGGAGTTAATTAGCAGCAAAAGGAGGTATGTATGTAGGTTCGTGCAAAGTAAGAAAAAAGTTCGCAACCTGGTCAACGATGGCCCACCACGGGGTCTTTGAGTTGTTAAACCAACATTATTCTTAAATACTCGAGATAGAATTTAGAACTTTTTACTGATATGACTGCTATAATGCTCTTATGATTGAAAAAATATTTCATCTAATACAACAAGCAGGTTCTTTAATGCAAATGCCAAGAAGCCATACAAGACACTTGGGCACAACATACGATACAGTAGCTTCACATAGCTTTCATGTCGCAATCATTGCTTATTGTATAAGCCGAATGGAAGGTCTATCTGATGAAAAGGCTATGAAATCCTCAACAATGGGGTTGTTTCACGATCTAGCAGAGGCAAGAACTGGAGATTTAGATTTTGTAGCTAAGCATTACACAAAAGCAGATGAGGAAAAAGCAGTTGAGGATCAGTTCAGTGGGATAAATTTTGGAAAAGAACTGCACAAATTAATAGAGGAGTATGAAATCAGAGAGTCCTTAGAGTCAAAGTGTGCAAAAGATGCAGATAGTCTAGAACAACTTTACCAAGAATGGGTTCTTTCTTGGCAAGGAAACAAACTTGCGCAGAAATGGTTCGATTCCGACTATAAAGACAGAGTGCCGGGGTTAAGAACTGAGTCTGCAAAGAAATTGGCTCATCAAATGAAAGACAGTAATCCACAGGAATGGTGGTGGTCACAATTCGTTAAGGATGACATGGCTATAGATCGAGAAAAACTTCTTGGTAAGAAGTAGAATAGTTCCAAACATCCTCTACGATGGCCCACCAGAAATATATGGTTGATGTAACAACCTTATTCAACTACCTAGGGATAATAAATAAAAATACTATTCAATAATGTTATTTGCCTCTTCTGTAGTAAACTTCATATCCGATGTAACTTTCATTCCAAGTTCATAACATTCTTCTTTCCCAATAATTCTGCCCCATCTGCCCATCCAACTTGAAAACGTAGGTCCATTGTGATTTAATTTCTTTTCCTCCATAGAACTTAACAGTAATTGGGCTTGTTGTTTATTCCCACCTCTTGCGTCTTCTATAGCCTTCCTTATACTAGCAGTTAGTAGTTCCTCAACTTGGAGTCTAACAGGATTACCAGGTGATAATTGAGGTAAGTTAAACTCATATCCAGTATAAATATCTTCTATTGATTTAATACAAGTAGCATCTCTTAAACCTTCTGTTGGATTGTCACACCTTAAACCACTATTTTGAGAGTTGGGGATTGCAGGTAATTTTAGGATATTCCCCCTATGGATAAGTCTTGGGTTACTTAAATTATTAAATAACGCAACCTTTAAATAATAAATTCCAGATCCATACAAATTCTCTGCTATACTCCATAAAGTATCGCCTGGTAATACTACATAAACACTATTCGTATCGATATCTGTTTGAGAATCAGTACTCGACTCAGCATAAGTGATATTCGTGAATAAGGAAAAAATAACTGTACACGAAAGCATTAAGATTATCATTTTAAAGCTACAGGTACTTTTCACATTTAAAGTTACTTTCACAGTATAATAATATCACTTTTATATTCACAGAAAGTAAGCATCTTGCTTAAGTCTATATCATTATGTGAATAGTTCGCACATCCTGATAGATGGCCCACCAAAAACCTTTTTACACTGTCACAACAGTGTATTATAGGGGTATTAAATTTCGTATTTTAGAAAATATTCTTTTTGCTCAGCCAGTGTTTCTTGACTGATACTTGCAAGGTTCAGACATGTTCTTGCTTGTATCTGTTTTTCAGTCTCTAAAAACAACTTAACCGACTCTTTATCCTCGGCTTTAGAATCATCACGGCTCAGTAACTCTTCGTATCGTCCTTGTAAACTGGTTATTCCTTTGGGGGCAATTCTTGAATCGCAATAGGCCAAGATCTTTAATTCAAAGTTATCAGAATTAGCAATAAATCTAGCTCTTTCTACAAAAGGGTTAATATGCTTAGCGTTTAGAAGCTCTATAGCTGCATTCGATACACCTGTAACTTTACACATAGCTATAGTTGCATCATGCTCCATACCACCGTATTTTTTTATATAAGTCTGTCTAACTTCTTCCCAATGTTCTGTATCTTGTTCAAATGTCTTAAATTTTATCAATTTTGCCGCATCGTGAAATAAGCAGGATTGATATAAAGCTTCAGAATTAAGAGGTCTGTCAGAATCTTTCCAATTATCGCAAATTACCTTTGCCAAACCCGCAACCCAGACCATATGCTCCTGTAAATTGGGATGGATTTCTAAATTGTTATAAATTTCTGCAATTTGCATAATTAAAAGCGTTTCATTTTTTTGAACTGCGCGGTAGCTACTAATTTATTATACATTCACCGGTCAAAATAGTTCGAACATCCTGACAGATGGCCCACCAAAATCCTGTTTTAGAAGCTACAACATCATTAAATCCAGTGTCATACTAAATCAACTGTCTGAGGTATAATGTGCGTATGAAATTTTACGATATTGTTTGGGAAGAGCAGGAAATATCCAACAAAAAGGTCATCCAAATAATCAAACATCCGGCGATGCAAAGGATCAAAAAAATCTGGATTTCGACCTATGGATATTTATATGATCTTAAAAGAAATGCTACAAGGTATGACCATTGTTTAGGTGCATATTTGTTATTAAAACATTTCGGTGCAAGAGATGAGGAGCAGTTGGCCGGTCTGATTCACGACGTTTCCCACACCGCACTATCCCATGTATCTACATATGCTTTTCTAGGTAAATATACCGGAGCAGAATTTCATGAAATGCAGCACGAAAAATTTTATGTTTCTTCGGGGTTACACGATCTTATTAAAGCATTGGGCTACGAACCGGATTTACTTCTACACGAAAAACAATTTACGTTATTGGAAAATGATCTACCAGATATTTGCGCAGATAGACTTGACTACGCACTAAGAGACGGCTTACATTTACAGATCCTTTCTAGACAACAGGTACGACAAGTTTTAAAAGGTCTGATAGTACATAAAAATGAATTTGTATTTTCAAATGTCGAAGCAGCATTTACATACTCTTTTAACTTCTTTTTGCTAAATCTTATGTACTACGGTTCGGCCACAGAAGCTCATTTTAATAATGACTTTGGAAATTTAGTGAAATACGCAGTTAAAAACAAAGTGCTTAGAGAAAGTGATTGGTTTACTGACGATATTTACCTAACTAATAAGCTCAAAAAATCAAAGAATATGAAAATTCGTGCATGGTTGGGGAAATACAATAACAGAATGGCAGTATATGAGGACAAAGAAAATCCTGATGAAATATATCCAAAGAAGATTAGAATTGTAGACCCGAAAATACTTATAAAAGGTTCTTTGGCCAGATTGTCGGAACTGTCTTCCGCTTATGAAAAAATTATTAATGACTATAAAAAGAATCATGAAAAACATGAGTTACCGGTTAAAGTTATCTATCGGGATTAAAGGGTTTGCACCAGAAAGCTAGTTCGCGCAGTCCCGCTGTCGGCACAGCCGTGGTCTTAACATATTCATTGCAACTTCAACACTGCAAAAACCATCAAGGGCTCGAACTATTGTTAGTCTTAGCTATAATAGTAATGTGGATGGGAAAATATCATCACCAGAAAACGAAATAAATCCATTAGAGGAGTACAGAGAAAAGACGCTAGATTATCTAGAAAGTACTTTCCCTGTAAATCCAAATAAGTTTACGTCTCAAGATGCTTTAAATTTATCGCTAGTAAATGCAACTCTAGCAGTGGTGAGTGAATTCCCAGAAACTACCGCAATGGAACAATCTGCAGTTATAAGCGGATTGAAGATGGAACGTGAAAAAATTATAGATAAACTAACAGGCTTAATAGCATATCAAACACTTACGGATGCTTTAATGTACCCAACAGACGAACATATTCAGAGCGGGTTACAAGCTCATTCTGAAATACTTAATAAGGTTGCGTACCTTGAGGGAATACCGGAAGATACATTACCTGAAAACTATCCACTATATACCAACTACGACAAAATAGTTAATAACTTAGTACAAAAACTACGATCAGGGGAAAGCACGAAGGAAGAAAGATTAGTAGCACTCGAACTTTCAATAAAAGCATCAAGATTTGGTAATTGGATAAATATTGCAAAAAATTGCATGGACATTATAGAAAACGGCGCAGAAACGGGAACTGTAGAACAGTTACTTCAAAATATTCATCAAGGAGGTTACGAGAATATTACAAAATCTGACCTTGCAGCACGACCGATATTAGATCACGTAGCAGATCGACCGTGGGAGGTAGCAAATACTTTAACCTTTACATTTGCGGGTTACCCGTGGCTATCAAATGAAAAAATTAAAAGCTCAGTATTAACTTGGGTTCAGCCAAATAGAGAACTACCAATAATTAAAGAGTACTTTTCGCGTAAGGATATCGATGTAAGAATGCTTGAGGGCGCGACCAAAGGAAATAAATTTTTACAGGCCTCGTTAAGTCTTGCAAGACAAATTCCCATTTCCGAAATTGAACATGCAGACTTTTTTATTGACCCGTTTTCAGCTTCCGACATTATCGAGGGCAAGGATATAGAATCTCAAAATCAACTCGATGCGGGATTTGGCGAAACAGAAAACCATGTGCATGAAATTACGCCATCAATTCATGATGACCATAAGAAATACGCGGAGCAACTTACACCGGAGGAAATTAAACAAGAACTAATAAAGATAGGCGACGCTTGCAGGATAATTAGAACTCTTACTCAGCATCCTGATCATAACTTTTTTGGAATAGATCAAGGATTTCCACAGCAACAAGGACAACAAAAAGATGTTGAAGCATATTTTAGTCTAAAAACTGGAGATGTTTTAAAAGGGTTCAAAGCTTGGGTGGAAATGCAAAACGAAGGTGAAGATATTTTAATGACAAAAGAAAAGCAAACATTGTTATACGCATTGGATGAAGGCTATGAAATCCTAAAAGGCTACTATGGAATCGATGAAGCTGATCCATGGAATGAAACGGCAACAAAGATATCTAGAATTCAGACTTATAAGGACCACGGATTTCCGAAAGAAAGCGACATTCAGTCAACTATGAGTAATATAAGAGCAGTTCGCTCGTCCTGACATATGTGCCACATCGGCTTTGTAGTTGTAATCGGTACGTAGGCTTTAGTTTATACACTTATATCAACTAAGTGTCTATTGACAACTACTGCAATAAATGTAGTATATGAAGTATGACAAAGAAAAACGTAAAACAGCGAATGACCTTGTTTATTAATCCTTCTTTAGCAAAACAATCAAAAGCGCAATCTCTTGTGGAGGAAATTAGTTTGACAGCTCTTGTTGAAAGAGCATTAATCGCATACTTACCTAAAGAGACTGTGATAAAAAAGATTGAAATAGCATAACCTATTAACCTTTAAACCTAATTTATATTTAAATTGAATCCAAAATTGAATACGTATTTATTTGAATCTTGAAAGTGGGTGATAGTAAATGACAACAGTAGTAAATAATCCAACTCCCGTGAAAGAAAGCGGAGATAACGGTGGGATCGGATTTCTGGTCGGTGTTGTAATTATAGTAATTTTCCTCGGCGTCGTCTTGTATTATGCGATTCCAGCAATAAGGAATATGCAGCCGGTCCAAGTCAACGTACCTGCGCCACAAATTAATGTAGAGACTCCTGAAGTAGCTGTGCCTAGTACTCCAAGTGAGCCGGCGCCAACTCAGTAATAGTAAAGGTTAACGTCAGATGCCTTTAGATTTTTAGATAATTTTTTGATGAAAGTAGGTGAATTTAAATGGGTATAGTACTTTGGATAATTTTCGGAGCAATAGCTGGATGGGTTACTTCAATAATCATGAAGACTGATTCCAGGCAGGGAACCGTCACTGATATCATTTTGGGTATTGTAGGTGCTGTGGTAGGAGGTTTACTAATGGACATGGTCGGACAAGCAGGGGTTACTGGATTTAACCTTTATAGCCTGATTGTTGCTGTGATTGGAGCAATCGTGGTTATTCTCGTAGTGCGTTTTGTACGTAAGTAATACATAAAGAGTTAATTCAACTATAGTGGTTGAGTATAACTTGCACCGCGTTGAAGAATTGGATATGTAATTTTCGGGTCATCTGTAAATAGAGTAACTGTCACGTTCGGACAGGTGACCTGTTTGGATTAAGCATCTATATAACTGCGTAACTTTCCTTCCATTGGTTTATGGTTCACAGATGCTGGAAAATAGAGCAATCTCCTAAGATGAAAAGGATTTTATAATGTGAGGTAATGATCACCATAAATTCTATTATTTAAGTACAGTGTATAAATATTAACCGCCTTAATTCCTATAACCACTGCTAAAACTACCGCTACTATTGTAAGTACCAAAACCGTATGCGCTACCTTTCGTTTTTCTGGATCTTCGTTTTTAGCGTATTTAAAAAACCAATACAAGCCGAGAGGGGCAAATAGTACAGTTATTACGTAAATAAATATTTTATTCCAAAAGCTGAGAGGTAGGTTCATGTATTTAAGATAAATCCTGTATTGTTATAATACACTAGATGTTGAAAATGGCGCAGACACTTAAGAACCTGAAAAGTAACTACTTAAACGCAACTGCCCCATATTTTATTGCCACTTTCCTTAGTTTAGTTATAGTTTTAACTGCTTTTCGTATTTTCCATATTCACCCGTCGCTGCCCCTTAACTACACCGGCGATGCAATTGTTCATTACAACTTTGCGAAAAACATTGAACAAACCGGCTGGTGGGCTACAAACCCGCATTTTGGCGCACCTATTACTCAAACACTTTGGGATTTTCCTCTAACTGAGACGGTTCATCTTTTATTAATTAAATTTCTTATTACCATCGGATTAAATTGGTATCAGAGTGTAAATGCGTTTTATATTTTAACTTTCCCTTTGACTGCAATCGCATCCCTGTATGTAATGCGCCGAATGGGAATAAAGACTGTAGTTGCTCTGTCACTATCAATTATTTATGCGTTCGTTCCGTACCACTTTCTTAGAGGAGTAAATCATTTGTTTCTTTCTGGCTACTTTGTTGTTCCTTTGGCTGTGTTCGTTGCGTATCGCCTTGCTTCAAATAATCCTCTGCGTTTGCTGGAACTCGTTGTGACAGCCGTGTTAATTGCGTCATGCGGAGCGTATTACACATTTTTTTCTGCTTTATTAATTGGAACGGGCGCAGCTCTGGCATTTGTAAAACAACCTAATAAAAAAATTCTAGTTGAATCTTTTAAGATACTTGGGATGATTTTGATCTTTTTTTGTTTGAACTTCCTGCCATCTTTTATTTACACACAAAGATTTGGGGCAAACTATAATGCAACCGTTAGACAGGCGAGTGAGGCTGAATTGTACGGGCTTAAGATCGCCCAACTAGTACTACCTTTTGAGGATCACAATTTGGATATTTTTAACAAAATACAGAAACGGTATATTAACTTTGGTTCAGTGTTAACAAACGAGAATCAAACTGCGGCACTTGGACTGACAGCAACAATAGGTTTTTTGTTACTTCTTGCATGGATAGTTTTTAGGCAACCGGCATTCAAACTTGAAAAAGAAGTTTCCGAGAAACTGGATATTTTAAGCTCCCTCAATCTTGCTGCTATATTATTTGCGACTGTCGGAGGGGTTGCTTCGCTACTTTCAACTTATATAAATCCGACTTTTAGATCAGTAAATAGAATTAGTATTTACATCGCTTTTATTTCACTTGTAGCTGTTGGGTTTTTACTTCAGCGTATAAAATCTCAAAAATTAACAATCATCATGTGCTTTGTACTTTCATTTGCAATCTTCGATCAGGTCTCTCGGGGCGTAATGCGCAATTTTACAAATAATACAGGGGAGTACCTTGCGTTAGTGGAGTATGCGAGGGTGATAGAGAAAACAGCCGGCACAAACGCCAAAATATTTACCCTTCCGTTTGGTCAGTACCCAGAGGGGGTAGATAAATCGTTGCTTCGTGTGGCATTACTTACCGAAAACATCAGTTGGAGCACGGGTGCAGAAAAGTGGCGCGCTGCAAACTTTTGGCAACATCGGGTATACAAATTAGAAACAAAAGCGTTTCTGGAAAAAATTATAAATGAAGGTTTTACAGGACTTTTAATTAACGTTAAGGAATTAGATCCTGCAAAAGTCACGGAAATTGAACAGGAACTTTCAGTCATGCCGATGCAAGATTTGCGCAAAGAATACTTTTTTTATGACTTACGATCATATGCCTCGGCCAAAAATATATCGTACATACAAACCGAGATATTTTATTATGTCTCCGGAAACTGTCTTTACGACCATACATCGAGTTTTTACTGTGTCAGAAACGGTCGAATTGAATTTGAAAATGTTACGGATAGGAAAGTGGTGAAGAGTCTGAGAGTTGAGATCGAACTTCCCGGTGGAAAAACAGAAGAACTAAGTGTTGACGTAACAATCCCATCAGGCACTTCTCGTTATCAAATTAGTAAAGACACACAAAGTAAAGTATTTCCAATCCCAAGCGCTGTACCAATCTGGCCGTTAAATATCGGCTACCCAAATTTTATTATTCGAAACATAGAATTGTTGTGAAAAAACTACTTAACTTCGTTGCTAACTAGACAATCAATATACTCTCTGTCCTTTTTCAAAATGTGTCCAGATAACCAATTTTGCGAAAACTCGGCAATTTCTTCAGCAAGAGTGTAAACATCCGCACCTTCCTCTCGAACCCGCATTAAGTACTCCTTAACCTTTTCTCTGTATTTATCGTGTATTCCCGTATGTCCGTCGCAACCGCTACAATCAAAGTTTCTCATACAAGTCTCTTCGTAACTTAAATGATAAAAGGCGTAGTTACCTAGCTCAACTACCAACCTAATGAGCTCCTTTTTAAGTTCAGTAACACCGGGGTTGTTAAAATCCTGTGTATATGAAAAATTAGGGTTATCTAAAACGTTTAATATTTGGTTGGTTAATTCAAAAAATCTTTTGTGCTGCTCGTCAATTGAAGGAACTTTTACACTGTATTTATCGTCCCAAACAAATTGTTTATGCATGTATTGTTAATGATATTTATCACTATACGTTTGTGTCAAATAGATGAATATTTTAAGTTAAATGTATTACAATGACTACATGGCTTATCCTTATCACGAAGATAGTAATTCGGACGAAGAATTGTTAGAAATTGCCAGACAGGAGGGTGAACAAACCAGAATAACGGAAACTGTAAGAGCGCTAGCAAACGAGATTGATCCAGATAACAAACTTCATGGCGAAGAACTTGTGAGAGAGGTCTGCTCGTATGTAACTTCAATGCTTCCGGAGTTCACTTACCTAGAGTCACTTTACGAAAAAAACCCTGACCTAGAACAAGATAAGCGTGCTAGAACTGCTGACGAACTACTATCAACGTCAAATTTACTTCCAAACAGACTTAGAACCCGTAATATTAGCGGCTGCATAGAAACTGCACACATTACAAGAGCGCTTCTTTTGGCAAAGGGAATTCCGTGCGTCTATACTGAAACTCTTGAAGAAAACTGGTGCCAAAACGAAGCGGCAGATTTTGATCCCGAGGCAAAAGATACTAATTTTATGCGAGGACATGTTTTTATTGATGCGTTTATCGAAGAGGAAGGTAAATGGATAACAGTAGACCCCAACGAAAAGGGGAATACGATTAGAGAGTACGGTGATTACCGTAAAAATGGCAACAAATATATTTACCCTAGAAGTGCTAAAGATTCATGGGATTTGGGATACAAAACAAACAAGGATTTCCAAGAAGCCGTCGTGAAATATTTTAAAGGTCAAAAGGAAAGTGAAAATTAAATAAGTTTAATATATTTAGAAATCTCCGCTCTTGTTTCATCCAACAAAATGTTAAACATCGGCTTATCTCTGCCCACGGTCAGGTAATCCAAATTAAGTCCGGCAAGTAATCTTTCTAGGATCGCGGCGTTCAACGTCTTTTCGTCGAAATTACTAAGAGATTTTGCTGTCTTCACCATACATTCCTGCCATAATTGGCTGTTAGTCATGTAAATTTCTCGTGTAACTGAACTTGTATTTGCCAGAAAATATTTAAAATAATGAAAACCAAAAACCAAATCGTAGTAAGGGTAGCGCCACGACCAGTATAAATTTGAAAAAACAACTGCTTTATCTTTATCAACTTTACTCAGATCCTGAGGTCCAAAATGACCGTGAACAAATTCCAGTTCAACCTCGTCTGTGTAGAACGAAACTAGCTTCTTGATCCCGTCCGCAATAAGCGCCTCATCAGTTTCAGTTAGCACATCTGTATTCTTAGTAACTTTAGATCGCATGTCCTTCCACTTTGCAAACTTTTTTTCAATAAATTCTACGCTACTTCTTTCTTCAGGAAGGTCTAGCCAAGGATCTGAGACGTCGGTATTTAACTTATATTCCTTAAAGTAAAAATGGAATTCTTCAATTTCGTGAATATTTGACGGGTAGTTTATAACCGGAACCTTTTCGACTTTTTCCATGATTATTGCTTCATAGTTTTTGTTGTCATCCCAAGGTTTGTGGTAATAAATATACGGAGCTCTTATGTGAGAGCTTTTATTAAATTTGTGGTAGTTTTCAATAAGCGTAACTTCTGGAGCATCGATTTTCACAAGCTGTAACTTCAACACTGCAGGTTTACCGTCAATTATGCCGGAAAAATGTTTGGCGCCGGCAACCTCAGAATTCCACCACTTACTTTCTCCGATTAAATCTTCTGAAAAAAATCCGCTCTCTGACTGAATCTCTTGAATTATTTCATCAATATTTGTGGTTATAGATCTATTTAAACCATCGCTGACATCGTTATGTGTGCTCACGTTTTTATTCTACCACTTGGAATAGTGCTAAATTTATGCTTTGGACTCCGCTTTTGACTTTCGAAATTCTTTTTGGATAGTTCCCCAGTGATACAAATATAACGGCAGACCAACTACAAGCATAGCTACCGAAATTGAGGCTGTACGCTGTCTAGAACGCATTTGTTCGGTGTCAGCGATCCTTCTGGCCTGCTCAACATCGTAGCCGTTTTCCTTTATACCTGGATCGTAATATTCATACTTGTCAGCATTCTTAAAAATTGTTGATTTGATACCTAAATCGACCAAATTAACCATAGCTACGACACAAACCAGTATTCCAATAAAAGAAAGCAAATATAAGTACACGAATCTGAGGTTTATATTCATGTCTTTATTATAAATTAATTACCGACGAATAGCTCAAAAGTACTCAAAATTTAAGACTACGGACTCTTCGTCAATTACAAGGTACGACGCATACCAATCGCCCATTCTTCCGACATTTATATAATTATGTTCAAAGTTATTTTCCATAGCATGAGTGTGTCCCATAACTATTAGTCTATTGTCTTTATAATCAATTTTCTTTTTTTGAAGTTCGTTGCCAAATTTGCGATAAATTTTCAAAAAACTCGACATCCCAAAAACTTTAATAAGCATTTCTTCAACAAAAATCGTAATAGCCTCGAGGTTAAATAATCTTCTAATGAAAACTTCGAAGTTACTTTTATGCCAATCAAATGCGTATTCGTGCCCATGAACAAACAGTATTGTTTTATCTTCCGACTTTAATTCAAACGAACTTACATACTTATCACAAAAACTTTCTACTCGTTTGTCAGAGTATTCTAATAAATCGTGATTTCCTCTTATGTAAATACACTTATGACTTTTTAAAATTGGAAATAAAGCATCCCATTTAGATGTATAAAATTCGGTAAAAGATGAGGTGAAGGCACACCAAAAATCTCCGTTAATAATTACTTGATCGTACTTTTCAATTAAATCAGATAAATATTTGAGCTTCTTTTCATTAAAATTTCTATGTGTTAGGTGTAAATCAGAGATTACTAATGTCCGCATTAACTTATTATACAAACAAAAGAGCACTTTTGACTGTTTTAATAAAGAATTAGTGATAGACTACACTTGAAATGCACGCACCCAATTACACAGAAATCATCGAAACTAATGGTGACTTTACCTATAAATATTTTAAAATTGGAGATTCAGGTAAAAACTTAGTTTTTTTACACGGATTAGCCGGATGTAAAGATTCCCAACCTCATTTTTTCAAGCAATTGCTCGAAAATAATACTTGCTATTTTTTGGATCTGCCCGGTCACAATTTCCTAAACGCCGGCGAAATAAAAACCGTTGAATCCTTTAATTTGTATTTAAATAATTTTTTATCATTTAATAAGATTGATAATCCGATATTTATTGGCTTTTCGATCGGCGGAAATATTTGTTACAACTTTTGTAAGGATTTCTATAGAAGAACAGGAAAGATAATCCCAACAATTTTATGGAGCTCG
>MEWG01000006.1:0-15190 GCA_001773295.1 candidate division WWE3 bacterium RIFOXYD1_FULL_39_9 | reverse complement strand
CTTATATGACGTTTAGAAGTAAATTAAGTGTGTTTATGCTTGGGATACTTCCTGACTGGGCGTACAAGTCTAAATCACTAATTTTACTCAACAAATTACTTAAACTTCTCAGGATCCCCTTATCAACTAAAGATATGGAAGCTGTTATTAATTTTGATACTGGTGTGGCGGCACTATACAACGAATATTTTAAAATTCCTTTATTTCCTACAAACAAAAACGAGAAAACTCTTTTTGTCTATGGAACTAATGATGTTTTTGTAAATGTAGAAATTTACGACGAGCTGAAATTAATAGGGGAGGGCCAACAAAAACATTTAGTTGAAAACGGCGGTCACTTTGGACCGGATGAGGCACAACAAAAATCTGTGGGTTTGATAAAAAAGTATATCGACGATGTTCTCGTATAATTTATGGGCATAGTGCTAAAATATATTCATATTTACTCTAATCATAAACATTCTGACTATCCTTTTTATTTCTTTGTTAATTTGGCCAAGAGTTCCCAAATTACCGGAAAGTGATTGGCCGCAAAACACCGAAAACACACAAGAAATTATCAAAACTGAACCGGAGAAACCTGCAGAAGAACCTATTGAGTATACGTCCGAAGCTGAATGCTGGGTTACTGATTTATCCTGGAAAGACATCGGAGGATGCGGAAAATTGAGAGCAGCTACAATTGAGAAACTTGCAGTCATAGAAGAATCACGAAACAAAATTAATTTAGTTCAACAAAATACTGCAGAGCATTATACCAACAGATACATTTCGGAAGCCTTTGGCTTTCAGTTCGATTACCCCAGTAACTGGAGTATTGATAAATATTTTTACGAAGGAGTGGAAACTGTAAGTATTAAAGACGAGAACTCTGTCAAATCTTCAAAGCCAGAAATTACCATCGGCATAGGACTGGTATATTCAACTTCCGGAGCACTTTGTGCAAATATGGGCTGCGATTACCAAGGCGGCAAAGCAATCTTTTTAAATGGCCATTCTGTAAACATTACTAAAAGTTATTTCTGGAAAGACGATGGTCAGGGAATTCCGGTTGATACTTATGTAGTTAATTATAGATTCACCTCATCTTTGAGCAAGTTATTATATCTGCCCTACACAGATGACTACATTGCCGTCACAGTTAACTTTTACGATCAAGAAGATGGCGAAAAAATCATGGACATACTTTCTACCCTCATGCCTGCGTCAGAGTAATACCCTAAAGTATGCACGCAAGTAACCTCTAATATTTTGTTATAATTAGGTATGGTGACAAAACCACCCGAACACGAAAAAATCTCAACTGTTGCAACTAAAACAAATGCAGAGTTATCCCTGCCTCTACAAATCCAATTGGCAATACTAGAGCTTGAAAAAATAGCCGGAAAAAGCGACTCTCCGCATGTAGTACTTGTGGTGGAGCTGTGGGATATTTTGTATAAACATAACACTATAAAGGCTTGGCACTCACTTCTTGTTGCGTACTACGCAAAAAAGATTGACGAATTTTACAAAAGTGGTTTGAATACAGACGATATTTTTTTGGCGGGACTTCTTCACGACATAGGGCAAGTTAAAACACCCGTAACTATCTTAGATAAAGCCGGAAAACTATCTATAAGCGAGTACCTTAGGGTAAAAACGCATGTCCAAGATGGGAAGGACATGCTTAAGGAAAAAGGTTTGAACAACTACACCATCGAAGAAGCAATAGGCGGACACCACGAGAATTGGGATGGCTCGGGTTATCCAAATAAGTACAAGGAGGAGCAAACTTCTTACGTCGGTAGGTTGTTTAAAATCGCTGACCAGTTCGAAGCGATGCATAATCTGGCAGGCTATACTTCACGTAAATATCAGAAAGAGCCTTTTTCTCTGGAAGAGACGCTACTTTACATAAAAACAAACATGGGCACGCACTTTGACCCGGGATTTACGTCTGCTTTGGCCGAATTTGAGAATTGGTATATAAATACTTTTGAGAGTAACCACAAAGCGTAGCGTATTGAAATGCTTTAGATCCTATAGTATAATCGGCACAACAACCAAAATAAAAAAGAAAGGAAGGGACTAATGTTGGAAGATTTTGTTGACGAACTTCACCAGCTGTGTGTGAAGTATAAACTCCATGTTGAGATTACTAAACAGCTGGATGATGGCATCGTGCGGATGGCGGTCGTTGAGCTTTTGGGTGCACCAGGCGAAGCAGTAGATCTGGCAGGGATCATTAATTCTGGAAGCCTGCCGGAATCGATCGCAGATTGCACCAGTGTCAACCTGCAGGTCGACCTTCGACAAATTTCTGGTGAAAGGGTAATGGCGACTATCAAGGCTGCCCAGGCTCACCGGCGGTTTCGCGACGCCGTCAAAGAAATCCTGGAAAGTGACGAAGATCCGGGTCTTAAGGATCTGCTCCGGCGCTTACCTCCAGGTTTAGAGCAACTCGTAATGTCCAGAATTGCGCGAGGTTTCAACATAGGCGAACGCGCGGAGGACGACACCCCGTTCCTTGAAATATTCGGTAACCTGGAATAACTCCGACCAACAAAGTGGGACGTATGTTGTTTAATCCAATAAACAATTTACGTCCCGCGATCATTTTAAAATTAAATAACCTATCAGACCTTCTCAAAAATAGATAGAATGTAGTTATGAAGAAAATAGGTAAGTATCTTGGAATACTTGTAATTCCACTTTTGTTTGGTGCATTCTTTTACTCTCAATTTCTACACATCGACATTTCAAATAGCTGTGCAATATTCCTGATGCCTACATTCCAGCCAAGTAACCTGAGCACAAAAGAAACCGTTTCTTTTCTACAGAAGAGCTCGGCAACAGAATACGCAAAGCTTTGTAAACATGTGAGTGTTATTAATAAAAATGCTGCCTGTGGAGGTCTTGACGGCGGCTGTTACCAACCAAGTCAACCAAAAACTATTTTTATCGGCAATGATCAAAATAATATTGCTCTTGCAGCTGCTTTATTAGTGCACGAAACGTGCCACGCTATACAGGGACAATCGAATGAAACTTTAAGTGAAGGTCCGTGCTATAAAGCCGGGGCCGAATATCTTCAGAGTATTTTAATCAAACCTTAGTTAAAACCTGACTTTGCGAGTCTAATCATAAAAGCGACTCTGTCTTCAAAACCAACTTTATCGTCGGATCTCAAGGGTCTAAGAAATACATAACCGCTGCCATTTAAGTAGCAGCCTACGTCTTTTAAAAAGTTTACTTTGGAAGTATTTGCTTCACTTTGAACACAATATGTTTCATGAACTGCGCTCACGTTCTCACATATTTCACGGTAAGAGGCGCTATCTTTGAACCTGATTGCACTCAGAATATTTTTGATTTCGTCGGCATTGCCATTATGAACCTCTGATCTAATTTTTATAAAGCATTTATTAGCAAAATCGGTGTAATAACTACTTAGTACAAAAGCGGAAAGTGCCAGAAGTGCAGGAATAAGAAAAACGGCTGCTAACAGAGCGGCCTTGCCTTTTTTTGGTCGCGCGGCCTCTGTGTCTTTGGCAAAACCTGTGTATTCTGTTGTTTCGTAAAGTGATATCATACAATTTCAAACTTCTGACAATGAAACTTTAATATTATAATGACAACGAACAATGCTCGATAAAAAGAATCTGCCTAAAATCATATATTCGACGTTTACAGTGTTGATCCTATCCCAAATCCTGATGAGCATCTACGCCATTATCTCGCTCATCCCAGTTTTGGCCGTCGTACACATACTTACGCTTTCGTTTACGGTACTTTTATACTACTTTTTCTTACAGTTCTACGAAAATCTTGACCAGAATACTAAATTAACTGAAAAACAGAATAAGGAACTTACTGAAACTAAAGACAAGCTTACAAAACTGTTAATTGAGCTTGAAGAAGAAAAACAAACTACAGAGAAGCAGAAAAACGAACTGTTAAAACTTGAGCTGGCCATTGAAAATGCCTCTGATCCGATTGTCATTACTGATCCGGAGGCCAAAATTATTTACGTTAACAAAGCAGTTGAATTGATTACCGGGTATGCAAGAAACGAATTAATAGGCGCCAAACCTTCGTTATGGGGCAGACAGATGAGCAAAGAATTTTACGAAAATCTCTGGTATACGATTAAAACTAAAAAGAATAATTTTCATGGCCTAATATCTAACAAAAAGAGGGACGGTACTGTGTATATTGCAGATGTTAATATCTCGCCTGTAATTAACAATGAAGGTGAAGTCTTATATTTTGTAGGCATCGAGAGAGATGTTACACAGATGAAAGAAACCGACCGGATGAAGACTGAATTTATTTCCTTGGCCTCCCACCAACTTAGAACTCCGTTATCGACTATTAAGTGGTATTTAGAAATGTTAATGGACGGCGACGCCGGCAAAATGAACAAGGAACAACACGAATTCATTACATACATAAACAAAGCTAACGAGAGAATGATCGAGCTTGTTAACTCTCTACTTAATGTTTCAAAGATCGAATCGGGTAAATTGGCAATTGATCCTGCACCTACAGATATTGTCGGCGTTATAGATGAGATAGTTACAGAGATGGAAAGACGCATCAAAGAAAAGAAACTTAACTTTACATTAAATATTTCAAAAGAAGTTCCAAATTCTATCGATCTTGACCAAAAACTAGTGAGGCAGGTTATCGCCAATATCTTAACTAATTCGGTTAAATACACTCCGGATTTTGGAAGTGTAAATCTCGATCTTTACACCGATAAAGATCAGTTAGTTTTTAAAGTAACTGATAATGGCTATGGGATTCCAGCAAAAGATCAACAAAAAATTTACACTAAGTTTCATAGAGGCGAAAACATTGCAAAACTCGACAACGACGGTACCGGCCTCGGTCTTTATTTAGTCAGATCGATTGTAGAAGCATCCGGAGGAAAGATCTGGTTTGAAAGTGAAGAAAATAAAGGCACCACTTTTTGGGTAAGCCTGCCTCTTGCCGGAGTAACTGCAAAGAAAGGCATAGTTTCACTTGACAGCTAGTTGAGCGGATATATGATTTAGATAAATATGGCCAATAAAAAAGCTACCATTATGATCCTGGAAGACGAAGAACTTCTGCTTAACGCTATCAAAAAGAAACTTGAAGTAAGTGGATTTAATCCACTAGGATTTTTAGGCGCACAAGCAGCGGTAAGTTACCTACAAAATGAAGCAAATGAACTGCCCGATGCAGTGTGGCTGGATTACCATCTTAAAGATATGGATGGACTTGCCTTTACAAAAATACTCAAGGACACGCCTCGACTTTCCAGTATTCCTATTGTAGTTGTAAGTAACTCCGCAAATGACGAAACGGTTAAAAATATTTTAGCGCTTGGAGTAAACAAATACATATTGAAAGCCGAACATAGGCTAGACGACATAATTGGTGTTATAGAAAATATTTTAGAAACTGAGTAATCATATTTACATCTTTGTGGCGGGTGTAACTTCGGACTCTTTGTGAGATATAATAATCCTATGAATACTAAGTTTGCGATCTTTCTCATCATACTTATGGGTGCGGCGATATTCGCCGGCGTGTACTCTAATTTAAGAGAACAGGCAGCAGTCGACGATTCGAAATTACCTCAGAAAGTAGAAATGGATAGGGGATTCCAAAGATGGATAACTAATCTGAGAAACAAAGATGTAGTTATCGAAGCTGATGAATTTAGACTTGTTGAGAAAAACGAAATATACAACACAAAGTGGATGAAAGTATATTCTATTGAAGATGAGGAAGCTAAGAAAGTTTACGATGCAACAATTGAGGCAAGTAAACAAGTAGATAAAATAATATTCTCACCAAGCGACCGTGAATTTATAGACTTTAGAAACATCGATAGGGAAGGCTATAAATCAAACGAAGTAAGGTTTTATGGCCAAAAAGAGGATAAAATAATTGATTTACGCGCGCTCGATTGCTCAACAAGAGCTAACTGCTACATAGACCGCGCTTATTTTTTGGATAATGACTTATTTGTAGTTTCGGAAATCTCCAGGAACATAGACAAAAAGGATGAAACTGCCGAAATCTGCCTTCCTGAACAAACGTGCACTTACACTTTTAAACTACATCTAGTGGATTTGATCAACAATGCCAGATGGATTTACGAATCGGAGTCTTTTGAAGCTGTTTTGACTGAATTAATACCTAATCTATAGCGAATTTTCGATTGATGTAATAAGCCATTTTCATGTTAGAATCTGTCTGTAATGTTGCTTCGGGGTGTGAAGGCTTCGCCTTTCACCGCCGACTCGCATTAGCTTTTCGGGGTGTGAAGCTTTGCTTCCGACCCCTCGCTTCGCTTCGGGGTGTGGCTCAGTTGGTAGAGTGCGCGGTTTGGGACCGTGAGGTCGCCGGTTCGAGTCCGGCCACCCCGACCATTTTATATATAAACAGACGAGAACCACGCGCGTATGACGCGCGTCTTCGAGTCCGGCCACCCCGACCATAAAAATACAAACCATATGGCCCTCGACACCGAGAAATGATTTAATTAATACATGATCATAGATATACTGCTCACTACACTTGCATTTGTCATTTTGTGGGTCGGTGCGGGACTTTCGGTTAGCGGAGTAGAGAAGATCTCTAAAACCGTTAAGATTCCTTCCTTTGTCATCTCCTTTTTTGCCCTCGGTGTACTTACATCAATCAGCGAAATATCGGTGGCATACTTTGCCGTTTTAGATAAAACCCCCGAAATATCTGTAGGAAATTTAATCGGTGCCTCGGCAGTCATTACACTTTTAATTATTCCTCTTCTTGCTGTTCTAAATAAAGGTATAACTTTTAACGGCACCATCGACAGAATTAATTTTCCGCTGGCTTACTTGGTCATCTCCTTACCTGTCCTGCTGATTTTAGATAGAACCTTGGGAGTTTTTGACGCATTTATATTAATCTTTGCAGTAGGTGTGCTGGTATTCACAATCTCAGTAAAAAACACTTTAGTAGATAGAATTGAAGAAGCGTTAAATCATCGCCACGTTAATGTCTTACTGGAGTCCACTAAGGTTTTTCTTGGTGTCGGACTTATCGTCTTTTCCAGTAAATATATCGTGGACACAACTATTTTATACGCGATTAAATATTCAGTTGCGCCGTTTTTAGTAGGCTTACTATTATTGTCTATTGGAACAAACTTACCAGAATTAACAGTATTAATTAGATCTACAATTTTCAAAAAGAAAGCGATTGCACTTGGAGATTATGTCGGATCGGCGGTTATTAATACTTTAACACTGGGTGGATTAATCTTATTTAATAAAAACACTATAAGGCTAACAGGCGGAGTAAAACTGAACATACTTTTACTACCAATCGGTGCAATTCTCTTTTTGTATTTTGCAAAGAACAAGAAATTGGATAGACGCGAAGGATTGATACTTTTGGGACTTTTTGCGCTATTTGTAATTTTAGAACTGACAATTTAGACTATCGAGCTTATTGCCTTGTGATCAAAAACTATTCCATCATTAAAGTGAGCCTCGGGCCAGTAATGCTTTAATTGATGGACTATGTAATCTCCCGATACTTTTTCCGGCAACAAAATATAGTCAGCACCTAAACTCTTAAGGATATGAGCGTGCTCAGTATCAGTCGCTCTTAAAACAACTGTTGTTTCTTTATTCCTTTCCTTAACAATATTTAGCAATAGTTCGTTATCAGAAAGGTCTGACGCCGTGCAAATCACAAGCTTTGCAGACTCGATGTACAGGGACTCCAAAATCTCCGGATCACCGATATCTCCATAAACTACATTCATGCCCTGCGTCGCAAGTTCATGAACAATTGTCGGATTAAAATCCATTGCCACAAACGGAACTCCATTTTCGTGTAAGTATTTTACAATCGGATGACCTACCCTGTGTGCTCCAACTACAATGATATGATCCGACAAAATATTTTTTGCCTTACGTTCAAAATGGTGTGAGCGATCTTTCATTTCAACCAGAGAAACAAAATGTGAGAGTGGTTTATAAATTCTTTTTGAAAACGAAATTAGAATTGAAGAAATGGTTATGGAAAGTACGGCTACAACCGCCATAATAGAGATGGCAGCAGCACTAACTAGACCTGCATTAGCACCAACTAATAAAACTATCAATGAGAACTCTGAGACTTGGGATAGATTTAGGGCTGTTTGGAAAAGCGTATGTTTTCTAAAACCGAATCTACTAAGTAATACCATGTAAATTAGCGGCTTAACTGTAAGCGCATACAATGTGAAAACCAATATAATCGGCAGGGAGGTGCGCAAGTCAGCGAAATTCGCCGTAGAACCTAAGTAAATAAAGAACAAGGCCAGAAAGAAGTCTCGCATTGGTTTGATTTTGGCCTGAATCTGTAGATGATAAGGTGAAGAAGCCAAAGCAACTCCGGCTAAGAAAGCTCCAATCTCAACCGAAAAACCTGCATAAACAGCTAAACTCGTAAAAACAAAGCACCAAGTAATTGATGTGATGTATAGAAGCTCTATTGAACGCGCCGTATACTCAAATACTTTATTTAAAATAAATTTTGATAAGAAAAAAGTTAAGATAAATAAACCTGTAGCCTTAAGAATCAGAAATACTAGTGGATAGAAACTCTGAATTCCTGAGCCTGAAGCTGATCCGTTCACAGAGATCAACATCAGCACCACGACTGCGACTAAGTCCTCAACCAGCAACATACCTACCGAAAGTTTTCCAAACAAGGAGGTTAGATCGCGAGTTTCAAGTAACATCTTAATAACAACAACTGTAGAAGAAAAGGCCAAACCAAGACCTAAGTACATTCCCTCAACAGCACCGAAACCAAATAGTCGAGCTACTCCAAACCCAAGAAGAGTGGAAATAATAATCTGACCTACTGCTGAAATGAAAATTGGCGCACCTAACACCTTAAGCTCGTTTAAATTAAGCTCCATACCTATCAAAAATAGGACGAACGCAATCCCGATTTCAGGAAGAATTTCAAAAACAGGCGAGTGCCCTAAATCAAAAAGTCTAACTCCGGCAAGTATTAAACCCGTAATCAAGTAAGCAACTACCAGTGGCAGTTTGGCCTTAAACACAACAAGTCCTACACCGGAGGCCAATACTAATACCAGGGCAAGCTGATAAAAAATATTATCCATGAATTAAGTATAAGGTTGTTGAATAATATCTACAATGACGTCCTAATTGCCATTTAATTGCTGTTTTACCATTTAAAATAAAGTCTCCCTTACCAAGTTTTCGGAGTAACCGAAATAGTAAGGGAGTTTCTTTTAACTACATGCGTTTGGTCTTACTTACTACTTTAGTCGCTGCTTGTTCACTAATCTGACTTACCCAACACAAATTCCGATTTGCCGGTCAAAACCGTGCATCCCAGTTTCGTAAGGATGTTGTCAGCTGCACTTATTTTCTCAAATGCCACGACGACCGAGCCACGAAACAGATCTAGCTCTTCGCCAATACCCGTTAGCTCGTTTTCCACAGCAGCCGGATTCGCCATTCCTAGTTCAAAATACATACGCAATTTAGTTTCTGCCACTCAAACCTCCTTTTTGTTTGGTTGATGAAACGCATTATACATGTGCTATAGGGTGCGCACAATGCTGGGTATATGCTGCGCTCCGCCACTAAAATAAATGCTAAAATAAATTAAGTGAAAACTGCCCAACATAAGTCTATTGAAACAGATATTCTAAGCATAATCGTGGAACAAACTACGGATATGATAGCTATCCACTCTTTTGACTGGAATTACCTGTACGTTTCACCATCATGCAAACATCTACTCGGCTACGATCCCGAAGAACTTCTCAATCGTTCTGCTTTTGAATACTTCCATCCTGACGATCTAAAAAAAATTGCTTCCTACGAATCCGAGGACATGGAAAAACAAAAAATTCATACAATAATTTACAGGATTAAACGTAAAGATAACGGATACATTTGGTTTGAAACAACAATAAAACCCATAAAAGATTCACGGCTTGGTGAAGAAACAAGATTAATTACAGTCTCAAGAGATATAACTGCAAGAAGAAGTTCTGAGGAAATGGTAAAGAAATTCGTTCAGGCTGTAGAAAGTGCGTCAGATACAATTGTCATGGCAAATGCCGAAGGCGTAATCATGTACACAAATCCAGCAATATTTAGCATGACGGGCTTTAAACCACCTGAAGTAATTGGTAAACATGCAAACTTTATTTGGGAGGGTACGATGGATAAGATGTTTACAAATACGCTGTGGCAAACAATAAAAGAAAAAAAACAACCATTTAACGGGGACATCAATAACGTACGGAAGGACGGTACTAAATACATCGCAGACACTCATATTTCTCCTATTTTGGATGAAAAAAAGGAAGTTTCATTTTACGTAGGTATTGCAAGAGATATTACAAAGGCTAAAGAGGTAGATCGTATGAAAACCGAGTTTATTTCTTTAGCCTCACACCAACTTAGAACACCGCTGACATCCATAAAATGGCGCTTAGAAATGTTACTAAAGGGGGATGAGGGAAATCTTAACGACAAGCAAAAAGATTATGTTTCAAACATAAACGCAACAAACGAGCGAATGATAGATTTAATTAATTCGTTATTAAATATTTCTAGAATAGAATCGGGAAGACTGATTATTGATTCAAGGTCGACTAAACTTCCGGAACTAATGAACTCGGTACTAGATGAAGTAGCTACAAGGATTGCTGATAAAAATATTGTATTGCTTAAGAATTTCCAGCCGGAACTGCCTGAAATTAACGTCGATCCGAAATTAATTATGAATGTTTACTTAAATATTTTAACTAATGCCATCAAATACACTCGGGAAAAAGGCACTATATCCGTTGATATATATGAAACTAACAAAGAAATAATTACAAAAATAACTGATACTGGCTACGGTATTCCAAAAGCGGATCAAGATAAGATTTTTCAAAAGTTTTTTAGATCAAACAATATCTCTCAGATCGAAACCGACGGAACTGGTCTTGGTTTATACCTTGCCAAAGCAATAATTGATGCTTCAAACGGAAAGATTTGGTTTGAAAGCGAAGAAAATAAAGGCACAAGTTTTTATGTAGCACTCGATAAGTCCGGAACGGCGCCCAAAAAAGGTGAGGTTTCAATAACTATTTAATTAGCTTATAATTTTTATATGGAAGACGGCTCTCAATACAAAAAAGAAGTCCTCGTAGTGGAAGATGATCCAGATTTTGTAAAAATAATCACCGAAAAATTAGAAAAAAACGGCATAAAGGTTTTAAACGCTAAAACTGCTGATGAGAGTATTGATCTGTTGGAAAAGAATAAAATAGATCTAATTTGGCTCGATCACTATTTGGTAGGGGATAAGACAGGATACGATTTTGTTACTTTCATCAAAGAAGATAAAAGATGGAATAGAATTCCAATTTTCCTGATTACAAACTACGATGATTACGGTAATACTGTTGTACAAATGGAGCAGATGGTTCAAGAAGAAAATCCAAAAACTTATTCAGAATTTGGAATAGATAAATACTTTGTTAAATCAAATACCAGTTTGGATACTATTCTTGGAGAAGTGAAAAAATATTTGAAGATTGCGTAATATGAAATTAAAAATATCTCCTGATTACATTAGAAATCTTATTTTCGGTGCAGAGGACAGTCTGGTTTCTACAGTAGGTGTTTTATTTGGTTTGGCCAGTTCAAACAGCTACAGCCTGGAACAGATGCTTCTAGTGGGATTTACTTTGACTGGCGTAGAAGCCCTGTCAATGGGCGTAGGTTCCTTTTTAACAGAAACTGAAGTTCACGAAGTTGACCACAGCTCGAGACACAAAGATTTACCCTCGATTGATGGGATTATAATGTTCTTCTCATACTTTATATTTGGAATATTTGTCCTTCTTCCTTATGTAATTCTTGGTGTTGGTACAGGTAAATACATATCAGTTCTTATAACATTTGTAGCTTTGTACTTTGTGGGCTACATGCCAACAAGAAAGATAACTGATGGTACGCGGATGTTCTTAATTGCCGGTTCCGCCATTGTTGTTGGTTATGTAATTTCTAAAATCTTTGAGAACATTTCATTTTAGGTTAGAATTAGGTTTGTCGATTTTCGGCTACTTTTATGAACAATAAAGAATCAATTACCAGTATTCAGGAGAATATATCTACACTAACTACTAAACTGAGTATTAAAGAACAGGCAATTGAAACTTATATAAAGTTTAGATCCATCTTACTGAAAAGATATTACGAAGCTCTGGCAACATATCAGGGAGGTACTTTTGCTTATAAATGGATAGTGACTTCGTTACTTTTGTTTACGTTTACCTCAATTGCGACAATAATTTATCCGATTAAGATAACTCATGAAAATATTGATAAATACTCTATCTATTCGTCGAAACCTTTGACTTTAGGCGGAACTGAATACGAAGTATATTCAAAAGACTCGCGATCACAAAAAATTAACGAGATTTTCAAAGAGTTCAACTGTCCGCTTGAGGGTCTAGGCGAAGTTTTTGTGTATGAGGCAGATAGAAACCACATACCTTGGTGGATTGTGGCCTCCATTGCGTTCCAGGAATCAAGCTGCGGTAAGATGACGCCTGAGCCGGGCGGAGTAGAGTCTTACAACGCGTGGGGTTGGGGAGTATATGGAGAAAATGTTCAGATGTTTGATAATTGGGTTAGGGGGATCGAAACTGTATCTTCGTACCTCAGAGAGAACTTTTATTCACAAAATATTAAAGATACTTGCGAAATAATGAAAACTTACACACCTCCTTCAAAAGGTTCGTGGTGTGAAGGAGTAAACTTCTTTGGACAGATGATTCAAGAATACAAAACTCCCATTTCTCTTAACCTATAGCGTTTGACCGCGGAGTCATTTGCTGGTATAATCACCGTCATGTCAATAAAAACTATGCAAGCTTTTCTCTTTGCAGATGCAACCATCGCAAAGCTTAAAGCTATTGGTTCGATTATTTCCCCTGCTTTATTCATATTGGTTACAGTCTTAATTGGCGGACAGCTCGAAAGAGAAGCTGTTGCCAAGGAAACGTATGTAGCCACTATTTCAGGGCAAATTGAGGCCAAAACAATAGATAGAGAGCTTGTATTGACCAGATTCTTTGAAAAGTACAACTCACCTTTATTGCCTTTTGTTAAGACTTTTGTAGAGGTAGCCGACAGGTACAAAATTGACTTTAGACTTTTGCCGGCCATCTCATGTATAGAGTCCTCTTGTGGAAAGAGACTAATACCTGGGTCTTACAACCCGTTTGGATGGGGAATATATGGAGACAACGTTATAAGATTTGCGTCTTATGATGAAGCCATAGAAAAAGTAGGTGAAGGATTAAACAAAGGTTATTTCTCTAAAGGGTTGAACACTCCTGAGAAAATAGCACCTGTTTATACACCTCCGTCTCACGTCCATTGGTTAGGTAAGGTTAAGTACTTTATGAATGAGATGGATACGATACAAGAAGGATTAGGCAGCTAATCTGCGACTTAAAATCGCTAGAGTCCGAAAATTGAATATTTAAACGAAAAACACCGGCTTGAAGAATATAAATTCAAGTCGGTGTTTTGTTTGGCGGGGTCAACCAGCTTTCTTAGAGCGGGAAGGGTCCCCAAAAGTCAGAAGGAATCCTGTCGTTGAAGCAGACTTCGGGCAGGCGGTTAAACCACGCCGGAAGCTTGCCACTGTTCTTACTGCGCAAAAACAGGGCAAAATCTGCAACCGATATCGTGTCAGTGATGGAAGCTGATTGTGTAAGGCCGTCGGTAGAGACCAGCTTGTACATGTACACTTCCTTCTCACCGGTACCCTTCCAATTAACGATCAGGGCATACTTCTTTAGGCCTGGCCGTTGTGTGGGGATACGTAGTCCGGGTAAATTTGTCAATGCCTGGACGTCCATCTGAAAACTCCTTTCGAATCTGTTTTTTTAAGCCCGTTTTTAGGACTGTGGATGAACTATAAGATATATTTATTTGCAAAAAAGTCAAGTTTGAGGCAAAATCTCAGTAACCATAAAGAAAAGGAGAAAACAAATGAACAAGTCTGAGTTTATGTGGGTAGTTGTTGGAACGGTGTTTGGCCTGGACCGATTAACCAAATTGTGGGCCGTGGCCACAGATTTACCGTATGTCCTACATTATGCAAGTGAGCTAAGAGCGTACCTCATGATTACAGTCCTGTTGTTTTCTACATGGCTGTTTATCACTGCGTTAAGAGCTCCTCGCAACTTCCTGATTAACTACTTCAGTTTAAGCTTTGCATTAAGCCTTGGAGCAGTCGCAAGTCACACGGTTGAGGTTCTTGTAATTGGCGCTGTTGTTGATTTCATTCAAATTAACATAGCTTCATGGGTTATCATCCACACGAATATTGCTGACTTGGCAATCTTTGCCGCAACAATAATCAGCATTATAAGCTGTGGGGTGGCGATGAAAGAGCATAAGCAGTATGCATAACGTCACCAAGACTAGACCCTATATATTCTTTGAGTATGTAGGGTCCTGACCTTTTAAATGGAACTTTAGGGCATCTTAGTGCTAAAATGGGGGATATGGGCGAGTGGCGGAACTGGCATACGCGTATGGCTTAGGACCATATGCCGAAAGGCTTGGAGGTTCGAGTCCTCTCTCGCCCACCAATTATTAGACTTTCCAAATTATTTCTTATGCGTATTTTGTAGTGCAGTAATGTGGTTTTAAAATGAATCTGGCCAGGAAAACTCGAAATTAATCGTTTTTTTTCCTGGCCAGTTTGGTTTCCGCTAGCGGAATGCCTGAATTACCTTAACAGCAAATTCCGTCTTAGCGCTCACCGCGTTCAAGTGGGCACCTGCATTGAATGCCGGTCCCTCAATCTCGCGGATTTGAGCTAAAATGGCACAGCAAGCTGCGATGTCCCCATCAAAAGCTGCGTCATCTAGCTTCATGTCTAAATCCTGAACAGTCATTTTTTCCTCCTTAGTCCAACCCGCCTCCGCAGGTTTGGTTAATAAACTGACATGGATCGGCCGGTGCCAGGAAAAATAACGGCAACGGGTCGGTGACTGCGATTGCAGGCAGGGACGTCTGAACCATCTGTAAAACACTGGGCAATGTGTATTTTGCCACGTCCCACGACTGGCCCGCACGTTCCACTGCCGTACGTAGCTGATGTT
>MEWG01000005.1:23491-25586 GCA_001773295.1 candidate division WWE3 bacterium RIFOXYD1_FULL_39_9 | reverse complement strand
TGGTTGAAAACTTTAGGGTGAAGATCGTCTCTGTTGCTCTCAAACAACGTCAATTCGCTGTTTGTTTCCTCCCCTTTCGGATCGGAACACTGGCAGTCACCTGCCGGAAGTTACCTTCCGTACCCTGTTCTATGCAGCCTGGACTTTCCTCCCACCAGAGGTGGGCGATCAATCGGCTTCCTGCAAGTGAGATTTTACCATACAATGTGTTATCATAACTGCATGCCAGAGCCGCTGGATCCTGAAAAATTTCACATTATTACAGACAAGAAGAAGTTTAAGGTGATGCTAATATCCATTTTGCTCATGTTACTTGTTCTCCCTCCGATATTTTTGATTTATTACCGTTTCAGCATTAACAGACCTTCACAAATAGATAAGGAAATTACTTTTGAAATAAGGGATGGCCAGTCGATTTCTGAAACTGCACAGTTGCTCAGCAGAGAAGGTGCCGTAAATTCTGAGTTTCTTTTTACACTTTATGTATTTTTGAACAACTACGATAAGAATATTCAGGCAGGAGTTTATAAAATCCCTGCAGGTACATCAATCGTCAGATTAGTAAGCATGTTTCAGCACGGTGTTAACGATGTCACAATAACTTTCTTGGAAGGTTGGCGAGTAGAAGAATTTGCAAGAGAGGCCAGTAAGAATTTAGATAAAATCGACTACACCGATTTTCTGAACTTAGCTTCAGGACAAGAGGGATATTTATTTCCAGATACTTACATAGTAAATAAAGATATAAATGAAGATGGACTTTTGGAGCTTTTAAGTACAACCTTTGAAAATAAAACAAAAGACGAATTATCAGTTGAAAAACTTAAAGCGGCAGGTTTAACTAAGGAAGAAGCTGTAATCTTTGCCTCCATTTTGGAGCGCGAAGTATACAAAGAAGAAGATAGGCCGGTGGTTGCAGGCATCCTGATCAAAAGATATAGAGAAGGCATGAAAATTGATGCTGACGCTACTACTCAATACGCTGTGGCTCAACAAAAGATATGCGGTGAAATCCAAAAGGCAAGCTGCATTCCACCAATGGAGGATTTTTACGAACTTGATTGGTGGCCAAGCGAGCTGACCATTGAAGATATTAATAATTCTAGCCCATACAACACCAGAAAAAATGTAGGACTGCCCCCCGCACCGATAAGTAACCCCGGATTAGAGTCCATTCGTGCGGTGTTAAATTACCAAAATACAGGTTTTTACTATTACCTTACCGATAAATTCGGAAATGCCTACTACGCCACAACCTTAGAAGAGCACAATGCCAATGTTGCAAAATATTTAACCGACTAATCTTGTTCTAATGCCTCCCTCAACAATTCGGGTGTAATTTTTATTCCTTGTTTTTTTAGAATGCTGCTTTCTATCAATATTGGAATATCCCAATTTTTTACGAACTCTAGTGATTCGACAAGTTCCGCAGGAATACACATAAGTTCATTGTCTTTTTCCAAAATAATTTGTGAAAAAAGCGTTTCATCTTCGCGAATAAGTATTTGGATGTTGTTTATTTCCACTTGCAGCAGAGCTAAAATGTTTTTAACAAACCCCGAGGTAGTTTGCTTAGAGTCAAGATCACGTGAAATATCAGCAGGAAGTACTATTTTTTCCTCCCGATCAAACAGATAGACCGTTGTATAAAAGCTATAGTTTATTGATGTAAGTATTTCTACCTTTTTTAGCATTTATTTTGCGTAGCAAAAGAAGAAAGACTCTGGTCTTTAGACTAGAGAACTTTATCTTGGACGGTGCAATTTATTAAAGGTATAATTGTTTTGTACATGTTGGATCTGCTCAAAAACATTTATAACCGAATAGAAAACATAAAAGGCAGAAAGTTAGTATTTACTGTCATTGCAATATTTGTAACTTTCATGCTCATAGGTATTCTAATTGGATATTTTAACGACTCTTCATTAAAAGGCGATGAACTCAATCCTACTGAAAGTGGCAATACCGAAGAAGTTAAGGAAGTTTCGTATGAAGGCACAATCACTTTTTTGGGGGAAGGTTTTTACCCGGAGGATAAAATTTCCTATGTGCTGACTGATACCAAAGGCGAAGAGATCATCTTACTGAGAGCTAC
>MEWG01000005.1:22628-23453 GCA_001773295.1 candidate division WWE3 bacterium RIFOXYD1_FULL_39_9 | reverse complement strand
GTTATCGGTAAAGTTTCCAAAACTAAAGACGGTCGTTCCGAGGTTCTGGTTGTCAGAGAGGTAGTTCTAAAAAATGCCACAAATTGAATTTATAAACGTATCAAAGGAATATGAACACGGAAGTGTGGCGTTGGATAACGTATCTTTTCAGATCGATCCGGGAGAATTTGTTTTTGTTGTAGGACCATCGGGTGCCGGTAAATCCACTATTGTTAAACTCTTGATAAGAGAGGAGTTTCCAAATTCCGGACAGATTTTAGTAAATGATGAAGATGTATCTATGATTCCTCAGGAGCATGTCCATGATTACAGAAGGAAAATTGGTGTAGTATTTCAGGACTTCAAGCTTTTGGAATCAAGAAACATTTTTGAAAACGTTGCTATAGCGCTGGAAGTTACGGATGCCAACGATCACGAGATTAAGAATGTAATTCCAAATGTTCTAAACATGGTAGGTCTTTCCAGCAAAATGTTTATGTATCCAAGACAGTTGTCAGGTGGAGAAAAACAGAGAGTATCTATAGCGCGCGCATTGGCTCATGAGCCGGATATCTTGGTGGCGGATGAAGCTACAGGAATGATCGATCCGGATTCTTCTGATACAGTTGTAGAAATATTGGAAAAAGTTAATTCCTTGGGTACGACGATTCTTATGGCGACGCATGATCAGAAAATTGTAGATAAACTTAAAAAGAGAGTTATAAGAATCGAAACCGGCAAAATAGTGTCTGATAAAAAGGGAGGAAAATATCGTGGGTAAAATTTGGAAAAATCTAAAAGCAAATATTAAGAGAGAGAAACTTCTGACAATCGCAAATGTGTTTG
>MEWG01000005.1:7080-22620 GCA_001773295.1 candidate division WWE3 bacterium RIFOXYD1_FULL_39_9 | reverse complement strand
TTCTGTTGTTGGGCACACTTATTTTTGTAATTTCCGGTTCCCAGACCGCTTTGAGATATCTGGAGCAGCAAGCTCAGATTTCTATTTTCTTTAAAGATGATTTTTCCGAAGAAAATATTTTAGGATTTAAGTCACGTCTTGAAGAGGACGGTAGAATAGCGAGTGTTAAGTATGTTTCTAAAAACGAGGCATTTGAGATTTTCTCTCAGATAAACAAAGATGAGCCTGTATTGCTTGAAAACATCTCACCTAGCATCCTTCCAGCAAGTTTAGAGGTAAAAGCATTAAATATTGGTGATTTGAGAGTTCTTGCTGAGGAATTTTCTCAAGTTGATGGAGTGGAGGAAGTCAGATTTTTTGAAGATATAATCGATAGATTTAAATTCTGGAGCAATGTTATTTATATTATCGGATTTGTACTAGTGGCAGTATTTTCCTTAATTTCGTATTCGGTAATCATCGCAACATTGAGAACGACCATTCATTCAAAAGGCATTGAATTAGAAATAATGAAACTAGTAGGAGCCTCAAACGCATACGTTAAGAATCCGTTAGTATATCAAGGCGTGTTTTTAGGCTTTGTTTCATCGTTTATAGCAGGCGTGGCAATGGTGATGATCGGGGTAATAATGAAGCTATATAATATGTTTGATTACGGACTGACCTTTGGATTTTTGCCAAGATTGTATATTCAGCCCTTAGTGTTTTCCCTACTGCTCTTTGTATTCCTAATATTCTCCGGATGCCTGCTCGGTTTGTTGGGCAGCTATACTGCTGTAAAAAGATACCTTAAATATTAAGCCAATGAAAAAAGTCTTATATATACCTTTAATTTTAATAATGATTGCGATGTTTTCCGTAATTAACACTGTTGATGTAAAGACTGTGTGGGCACAAGATACCCAGGACACTGTAAATAAAGAAGAGATCGAAGATCTGGAAGACAAAATAGATAAATACGAGGAGAAGCTCGAGGAGCTTAAGGGAAAAGCCAGTACGTTGGCAAACGAGATCGAGTACATGAATAGCCAGATATCTTTAACTGAATTGAGAATTCGAAACTCCATTTCCAAGATAGCCCAAACTAACGAAGATATCGAAAAACTGACTGGCGACATCAACGATTTACAAAATAGAATCTCAAAACTCCAGGATGCTATGGAATATCAGCGAAAGGTTTTGGCTTCACGTTTGAGGGAAAGATATAAATCCAGAGAAACTTCTGCCGTAGTTGTTTTATTTGGATCAGATACTGTAAATGAGTTAATTCTAAAGGCTGAATATCTAAAGCACATGGAAATTCAAGATAACAAAATCATTGATGAGATGGACAAGACCAAAACGGCCTACAGTAACCAGAAAGACTTGTTTGAGGAGAAAAAAGATGAAGAGGTGGCTTTAAAGAAGCAGCTTGAGGTTGAAAAAGCTAATTTGGATAACAACAGAGCTGCATTGGTAAATCAAAAGTCAGAGAAGAACAGATTATTAGAAGTTACACAAAACGATGAAGAAAAATATCAGAAACTTTTAGAAGAGGCCCGACGTGAGCTCAATCAAATACTTGGCGCCGTAGGTGTGCTAAAGAATCAGGAAGCGAGGAAAGTAAAAAAAGGTGAAATTATTGGAATTCAGGGAAACACCGGTTATTCATCAGGAGATCATTTGCATTTTGGTGTTTACAAATACTCATCATTCGAAGATATTGATGGGTGGAACTGGTACTATTCAAACTATGTCGATCCATCGAAGAAACTCAGCTCCAAAACAGTTTACTGGGACACCGGATGTGAATCAGCCGGCAATAAAAAAGTAGGAAGCGGCAACTGGACATGGCCCATTTCTAACCCAACAGTTTCACAGGGTTTTGGCCACACTTGTTGGTCAAATATTTATTACGGAGGTAAGGTTCACCCAGCATACGATATGTATGGTTCATACGGGTCGCCGGTTTATGCTGTTGCTGACGGAGATGCCTTCTTTTGTAAAAATTGTTTAGGTGACGGGGCAAACGGAGTTTTCATTTTCCACGACGATGACTATATGACGGTATATTGGCACTTGCGGTAATCTCTACTCTCGCTAGAGACTGTCGTCTTTTATTTTTTCAACTTTTTTCTATATTTACAAAATGGTTACACGCGCCTTCCTATTTTTAGTTATCTTTCTGTTCCAATTTGGGAAATTGTATGCTCTGGAGAATGTAAGTCCGGTTGTTGATACAAATTTTATTTCTGATGGCGAATCGTTCGATGTTATTTTTCAAAACATCGGTACCCGTAGCTGCAATATCAAAGTTCGTCCAGTTGCAGAGCATGGTTTGATAGAGATTTTTGACCGAAACACTTTAGATTGGATCAAAGGTTCGGAAGTATGGTCCAATCTTCCCCCGCTGTGTGAAAGAATCAGCTTAAGGATATTTGGAATGCCAAAATATAAAAATCAAATAAGTTTCTATCTTCAAGATAGTTACTCCGGTCAGTTGACTGCGACCAAGATAACTATGTGGAACCGAAAGCTCAACGATGACTATATTAGAAGGTTAAATTTGACTGTTTATAACGCAGATCAAGATTTGGTTACGTTGCACAATCGAGTTCGGAAATTCCCCGTGTTACTAGAGAAAAATGGTAAAATACACAGGTGAAAAAGTATAGATGGCTGCCTGCTTTAGTGGTAATGGCGATAATATTTGCTGTATCTTCTGTACCAGGACAGCTGGTTAATTCGGTTGGTCTGGGAAAGGAGTCGTATCACATAAACGGGCATTTCTTTCTCTTTTTTGCCTTATATGTAGCTTACTTTAAGGCCACCGGAAGCTTGGTTAAATCTTTGGTTTTAACAATTGCCTACGGTCTTTTTGATGAATTTCATCAAAGCTTTATACCTTTGAGATCACCGAGTTTGTTTGATATTTTAGTTGATACTGCAGGAGGTCTGCTCGCCGGAATTATGATATGGAAGTTACAACCAATTCTACCGAAGAAACTAAAGAACTGGCTACTAAGTTAGCCAAAAATATAAAACCAGGGATGGTCCTCGCACTCTATGGCGATTTAGGTTCTGGGAAAACAACTTTTACTAGGTTTTTAGTTGAGGCTTTGGGTTTTACTTCAAAAGTCCAAAGTCCTACATTTGTTATTGCCAGAAGATACACACACGATGACGGTTCCGGAAAAACCGAAATTAAGGAAATTAGACACCTGGATTTCTATAGACTTCAGTCAAAGCAAGAATTAGAAGTGCTGGATATGGAATATTTTTTTGATGACAAAGATGTGCTGACAATTGTGGAATGGCCGGAAATTGCCGAGGAGCAACTTCCTGCCGACACAATAAAACTAAAATTTAGTTACGTGGATGAGAATTCCAGGAAAATATATGTACAAAATTTACATTGATACAAGTAACAGGAAAGAAAAATCACTTACGCTTTTATCGACTGAACACGATAAAGATACAGTAATAGAAAAACTAATTGGAGATATGGATATTGTTGGTTCAATCGACTCACTTTTAAAAAAGCACAATCTAAATCCCGACGACATCTCAGAATATGTATCTAATCCCGGTCCCGGATCGTTTACCGGTTTAAAGCTTGGCGCGACGGTTGCCAATATAATGAATTGGGCGGTACACGGAAAAGACTTAAAAGATATGAAATATCCTGATTATGGAGGAGAACCTAATATTCAAGGTCCGAAGTCTTAATACTGCCGAATATCGTACTTATAGTGTTAAAATGTAAATATGAAAATACTTGTCACAGGAGCAGCAGGATTTATAGGCTCACATCTTTCGGAAAAGCTGGTTGATCTTGGTCACGATGTTGTTGGTTTGGATGCGTATACACCTTATTACAATCCGGAATTAAAAATCCAAAACACTCAGGACTTAAGCAAAAAAGGAATTGAAGTCATCACGGCGGATCTTGCGGAAGACGATTTAACCCAAATAGTTGCCGGAAAAGATGTTATATATCATTTAGCGGCGCAGCCGGGTATTTCCGCGCACACTCCTTTTGAAACATACCTGAGAAATAATATTATTGCCACTCAAAACCTTATTAAAACAGTTTATGACGTGGGAGATATAAGTTTCTTTGTAAATATTGCTACCTCATCTATTTATGGCTCGCATGCTATCGGCGACGAAAGTTCTGCGCCTGAGCCGACTTCTCATTACGGCGTGACAAAACTTGCAGCCGAACAGCTGATAATGGCTTTAAACCGCGACAAAGGATTTCCTGCAGTTTCCATGAGACTCTTTTCTGTTTACGGCGAACGCGAACGCCCTGAAAAACTTTATCCAAAACTTATTGATGCAATATTAAACGACAAGATCTTCCCGCTTTACGAAGGGAGCGAAAAACATTTGCGAAGTTACTCTTATGTTGGTGACATTGTTGATGGGCTGGTAAAAGTTTTAGATGATATGTCAGGTCTTAACGGAAATATATTTAATTTAGGAACCGATAAAGCAATTACCACCGGTCAAGGTATTGCCATAGTCGAAGAACTACTTGGAAAGAAGACCAAAATTGTGGTACAACCTAAAAGACCGGGTGATCAGCTGGAAACGCACGCAAATATTGAGAAGGCCAGAAAAGCTTTTGCATACGATCCAAAAACAACACCTGAAGAGGGTTTAAGAAAAGAAGTAGAATGGTTTAAGGACAAAATATGGAAAAAAATAAACTTATATCAATAGTAATCCCTTGCTACAACGAAGAAAAAAATATAAACAGAACTTTTGACGAGCTTATAAGTATTTTTAAAAATCATCCTTTTGATTTTGAAATTATTGCAGTAAACGACGGCAGTAAAGATGGCACTTGGAGTGTAATAAAAGATTACACCGAAAGATACCCGGAAATAAAAGGCGTAAATATGATGACTAACTTTGGTCAAAGCGCCGCATACATGGCCGGTTTTGATGTTTCCGAAGGCGATTACGTAATAACAGTGTCCGCCGATCTTGAAATTCCAGTAGGAAACATAAACAGGGTCATCGAATATTTGGAACAGGGCTATGACTTTGTAAATACACATAGGGTTGGAAGATGGGGAAATGAAAAGGCAGAAAGAGCTGCTAAGAGCAACTTGGCCAACAAGTTAATTAGCAAGATTTCAGGCGTCACGATGCAGGATAGAGGTTCAGGAATGAAAGGTTTTAGAAGGGTGTTAGTGGATAATCTTAAATTGTACGGCGAAATGCACAGATTTATTCCTGATTATTTAACCGTATATGGCGCGAAGATGATCGAGTTTGAAGTTGATTTTAAAGACAGAGATTACGGCGTCTCGGCCTACAGCGGTCACAAACGTACAGTCAAAGTAATTTTGGACTTAATGTCGTTGTTTTTTATGCTTTACTTTGCCAAGAAACCTTTTAAAGCGCTTCCAGGAAGAGTTTTTGGATTTACAGGACTACTATTGGCAGGTACCGGCTCATTATTTGGTGCATATCTGGCGCTTGAAAAATTAAGCGGTCATAGCATTGGAAATCGTCCGCTTTTAACCTTGGCCGTGCTTCTAATAATTGTCGGTGTGCAATCAATGATGATGGGAATGTTGGGTGAGTTGATGATGAGGGTTTATTTTGAATCTTCAGGAAGAAAAACTTACACAGTCAGAGAACTATTGAGATAGGTCTTGCAAAATCCGATTAGGAGTCTACTTATCCTTGATTGCAGTAACCTCTATTTCTACATTACAACCTTCTTTTACTATTCCACTTACTTCTACAAGCGTGCTTACCGGCTTAGTATCCATTAAGTACCGATCCCTGATTTTCGCAACATCGTCAAATTTTTTAATATCCGTTACGTAGATAACAACGCGGATAATATCATTAACAGTAGCATTTGCCTCTCCTAACAAGTCTCTAATCTTCCCGAAAATGTATTCAGTTTGTTTGGTAAAATCGCCAGGATATACAGGATTTCCCCACTCGTCCAACGCGGCAAGCCCTGTCAGAAAAATCATCTCGGTGTCACCTACATCTACTGTAATTCCATAAGAGTACGCACCTCTCTTTTTATGTGCAAAAAAATCCGGACACAGATGTTTCTTATGCACTCTGAACCTCTTTCTTTTTATTTTTCTGATCAAAGAAGGCGTGTATGTTATCGAGTATTTCTTGTGCAAAGAATGCCAAAAACATGTAAGTAAGAAGTGCAAAAAGAGATGAAATTTCAATTACAAATCCTTCAGGCGTACGTTCAGTAGTAAACATTTCTCTAAATGGGTTCAACAGCGGATCCGATGTATCGTATATCCAGTCAACAAACGGCGCAGCTTCGTTTGCGCCTAAAAACCTCAGACCTATTCTTAACAGGAGAATCAAACCTATAAAATTAAATATAAAGTTTGCCAGTAAGCTCAGGCTTTTATAAATAAACATATAGTAATTATACCGTGTTTCTGAGAGCTTTTCTTGATAAAAACCGATAGTTACTTTACAATTGCACAGAGGTATTCATAGTAGTAAATATATTAAAATTTTTTGGAGGAAATTATGAAGGAACTGAAGAGAAACAATTTTTGGATTAGAGGCGAGCAGAATATCATGCAAATGATATTAGTAGGATTATTAATCGGCGCTGCCTTCTACATCGGTATGTTGTGGACAAAAGTACAGACTCTTGAAAAAGCCGGTGCTGGAACAGCTGCCGTAGGTACGGGAGCCAATCCTACACCATCAGCAGGTGCTGCTGCAGCCCCTACAACTGCTAAAGATCTAGACCCTGTCGTCAAAGATGATTTCGTAAAAGGTAACAGAAACGCAAGATTTGCGCTTGTCGAATACTCGGACCTAGAGTGCCCTTTCTGTAAGAGATTCCACGCCACAGCTCAGCAGATGATGACAGAGTACGGTGATAAGGTAATGTGGGTTTACCGACACTTCCCTCTTGACCAGCTACATAGCAAAGCCAGAAATGAATCCATGGCAGCAGAATGTGCAGCTAAACAAGGTGGAAACGACAAATTTTGGGCTTACATAGACAAAGTTTATGAAATAACACCTGCAAACAATGGTTTAGATCCTGCAAAACTTCCTGAAATTGCAAAAGAACTTGGACTTAATGTTGCAACATTTAATACGTGTTTGAGCTCAGGTGAGATGAAAGATGCGGTAGAAGCGGATTATCAATCCGGACTTAAGGCAGGTATAACAGGTACTCCGGGAAATATTCTCTTAGACACCAAGACCGGCAAGACCTTATTATTACCAGGCGCAGTACCATTCGAGACTCTAAAGCAATCACTCGATTCTTTTATGGCGAGTGCCAAGTAAGTTTGATTTTTTTCGATCGTGAATTTTCCAGAGGGGGCTTAAACAGCCCCCTCTTGTTATGAATCCCAGTGATAGTAGAATAAAAATATGAAAACTAATGTTGAAAACAATGAGTTTCCGCACGATTCCCATTCAATTGTAAGTAAAATAATGACTAAAGAATTTCCTGTAGTATCTGTTGGCGCAACAATTGGACACATTGAGCAGCTGCTTTTAAAAAATATCAGCGATTTCGACACGGTAAATTACATTTACGTTGTCGATGAGGCAGGAATTCTCAAAGGTGTTTTATCCATTAAGGAGCTTTTTAGGAAGAACAAGGAAACTGAAGTAGAAAAGGTAATGATCAGGGATCTAATAAAAATCGGTGCTGAGGCTACGCCGGCGATGGCGGCTTATGTGGCGTTGAAACACGGTATAAAAGAGGTTCCGGTAGTGGACATGTCGGGAAAGCTTCTTGGAATTGTGACAGGAGATACCCTGGACAGAATCGCGTACAAGGAATCCAGAATGGTTCTAATGAAACATGCGGGACTTGGGCATGTAGGTATTCATTTTGACGACATTATTAAAACTCCGTTACACCAAGCTGTTGCACATAGAATCCCGTGGCTTTTATTTGGACTAATAGGAGGTTTGGGGTCAGCAAAGATAATTGACGGATTTTCTTCAACGCTTCAAAAGACTTTGTCGTTAGCTTCGTTTATACCACTTATTGTTTATATGAGCAGCGCAGTGGGTATGCAGGTCGAGGCCTTTATAATCAGGGATTTAGCAGTTAATCCGAGACTAAACTTTAAAAAATATTTAGGGAAACAGCTGGCGACCGTAGCCTCAATTGGTTTTGTCTGCAGTTTGGTCCTTTATATCTTAACTAGTTTAATGATTAAAGATCCGTATATTCCACTGACGCTGGGGATTGCACTCTTTTTCGCAATTCTGTCCTCTTTGTTTACAGGTTTGTTTATCCCATACTTTTTTAACAGAATTAAACAAGATCCGGCAAATGCCAGCGGACCGGTCGCAACTATTATTCAAGATACGATAAGTGTGGTAGTTTACTTGACAGTAGCTGCTTTGCTAATACCATAATTCCTATCAAAAGAGCTGTTTAAAAAATATATATCGTAATCTCTTTTTGGAAATTACGATATATTTGTGGCTCACGTCATTAAGAAGAACCCATTGAGCTCATCCGGAACTTGAGAAGTTGAAGGCATGATGTCGATGTCTTGCCCAGTAGTGCTGTAATATTTGTCGGACTCTTCACCGCTATTATCGCCATACAAGACGTTTCTCAAAACTTGCATGTAAGCATCTACGGTTTCCTCGGTTACAAATATGAACGCCGGTAGCTCTTCCCCATTTTCAGTAAGAATGGTCGGACCTGTGGGCTCGTCATATACCTCGTTCATTTCACGTACGTCGAAGAGAAGGGGCAGTACTTGTCCACCGCAATTTTCGCACATAGTTGTTACGAAAATCTGCATAAAATCCGCCTGCAGCCAGACTTGTGACTCGACCTCAGAAAGCTTTGTAGCTATCTGTTCGTACATAAAATCATACAGCTCGTCCTCCGGCGCGTCTAAAACAATGCCAAATTGCCACCCTAGGGTAATAAGAAATTCTTTTGAATTCTTTCCCCAGACAATGGTAATTTTCACAGAGGGCGATTGTTTACTACAGATCGGGTCTTCGCCGTAATTACCGTTTGGAGCCATGTGTTCCTCCTTTCTATTGTTTTGAATGCGTTCTGTAAATTATATGTGTGGCTTGAGGAGGAGTCAATACTATAGGACTTATAGTTTTGGAGTTTAAAAGTATATAGTTTTGAATGTCCGGTTGCTATGTTTGCTATGTTAAGATTAGATAATGCCGTCCAATAGTCAGCTGTTCTCAATGCTTTCAAAAAATAAAAGAAATCTTCCGGTTTTCTTACTACTTATACTTACAATATTCCTTTTTAGTGTAGGAATAATGCCTTCCGAGACGGAAAAAACTCCAAAAGAGTCTCAAGTACTCTCATCAACAGACTTCAAGGACGGTCAGCTGTACAAAGTTTCCAGAGTAATTGATGGGGACACCCTAGAAATTGAAAATAACGGAAGTTTCCAGAAAATAAGATTAATTGGTGTAGATACACCGGAAACTTCCGATCCTAGAAAAGAAATCGAGTGCTTTGGTGTAGAAGCGTCGAATAAATCAAAGGAGTTACTTGAAGGCAAACAAATCCGGTTGGAATCTGATCCTACTCAGCAGAATAAGGATCGTTATGAAAGGCTGTTGAGGTACATCTATCTTGAAGATGGTACAAATATAAACCTATATCTAATTGCTGAGGGCTATGCTCATGAATACACTTATGACAAACCTTACGAGCAGCAAGTGGAATTTATAAAGGCCGAGGACGACGCACGCAAACAGGAAAATGGATTATGGAATAATTCTATTTGTAACTACGAGTAAACTAGAAAATATCGGCAATAAATTTATCAAGCTTTGTTTTCAAAATCTCAAATACCCTATCTGTTTCTTTCATCACTTCTAGTTCACCTTGGTATCTATCTTCAAATTTACTTAGTATTTCTGAGGGAAAGACGTCATCAACATCCAAAATAATCATATTTTTGGCTTTCACGCCAAGTTCGACTTGGCAGTGATCTAGGTGCATCTGTTTCATATAAATTACAAAATCTGCTTCCTGAATGTCTTTTTTAGTTGTTTTTTGCCAATCCGGAGACATGAAATCCGTCAGCCGATTGTTGTGGAGTATTCGCAAAGTGTACCAAGCTATCGGGCCGTTGTTATTTCTATGAGCTAAAGTTCCACTTGATGAAATGTGAACATCTCTAATTTTTCTATCAAAGAGTAAAGAAGCTACGTAAGCCTCGGCCAGTCTGCTTCTGAAAATATTTCCTGTGCATACAAAATGCAGGTTCATGGTTAAATTGTATCGCGAAATCGACCGACTTATCTAAGAATGAGCTTTAGTATGTGACGTAATAATTGACTTTAGCGTTTTGTTTCAATGCTGCTATCAATTCCTGGATTGATTGCCCGTACTTTTGCTGTCTCAAAGTTGTTCGCACCTGATTCTTGAGGGTTTCTTCGTCAGTATTTGCAGGTAATGCATCCTTATTTTCTTCCATGTAAGCAGCAACCTCTTCATCTGATACTGTAATGCTGCCCTCAACAAGTTTTTCCAATTGTTTATTCAGTTTAATTTCTTTTATCAAGCGCTCTCTTGTCATATTTTGCTGAGCTAGAGCATCATCAAGGGTCATGCCTACTGCTAAAGTATTCTGTTCTATTGACTGCAGTTCTGTATCAATTTCAGCTTGAGTAATATCAACATTTTTCTTTGCTGCTTCTTGAGTAATTAGTGTTTCGGTTATCAGGGAGTCCAAAACAGTCTCGCCACCCTGTCTTTCCAGTTCTTTAATGAGGGCAATTCTGGAAATAGGTGCTCCGTTTACTGTCGCCGCAATTACGTAACCTTTAAGATAATAAAATCCGCCGCCTAAAAGTGCTGCGATTACCAACAGAGCAACTATCTTCATGTTGCTTTTAGACAATCTTGGCATGCTTGGAAGGGAAAATTTCATCTTTTTTGTGAGGCCGGAATTATTAGTTTGTTCGTTTATTGTTTCTTGTTGATTTATTTCTTCAGACATTATGCCAGTATATCACTACCTTCAGTTATATCAAGCAAATTTGGGTAATTATTTCAGAAAAAGTTATAAAATTATTGAGTTACAGGAATTTCTAAAGGCTCAGCATTTTTAAATGAATATTCTTCGTACGGAACTTCTTCAGTTCGGTCGGTCGTTTCTCCTTGTAGCTTTTCGGCAACAGCTACAATGTTTCCTGAAGTAATGATCAAAGAAGTGTAATTTCTTCGGACATTTGGCAAGACATGGGTTTTCTGAAATTCATCAGTTACCTTAAAATAATCAGGTGCCTGTGCATCTTTATTAACATTTTGTGCGTAATTACCGTACAACGCCTCAATGTCATAAAAGATTACATATTGTTCCGAAAAAGTATTTGGATAGCCATTCAAAACAGCCAAAATATCATCGTATGTAAACTCAATATCAAAGACAGAGGAAGTACCATACACGTATAAAGTTGTAACAGTATCCATCTCGATCGAATAAATTTTAACTGCAGAATCCACTCCCCCCAAAACATCTGTAAATGCTAAATATTTATTTGAAAAAGATAAACTAATTGAAGGATCTGTTGGACAATTTTTTTCATCCCCGCCGATACCGGCAAAACCGGCAACTCTCCTTCTTGTTTCGTGCTCGTCAATGATGTAGATATCGCAATTTTCCACTTCATAGTCATTAATCATTTTATTGTTTCCATTGAGTTGAAAATTTAAGAATTGTAATCCCGATCCGGTGATTTTATTAACCTGCGCTTGATTGAATACAACAAACGCTGTTAATACTACGATGAATGTAAATAGAAAAAATAAAAATATTCTTATGGCCTTCACCGTTTCATTATAGTAAATGTATAGATATTAACCAACGACTAGTTGTCTATATGTTAAAGTGCGCGCACGCCGTGCCTGTGATATTATTCGGGTACTTTCAACTAAACAAACAAGGAGGGAGCGAGAATGGCATTCAGATTACTTCGTGCAAGTATTGGCAGGAAAAAGTTTCTGGAATGGCTTGCTAAAGAAGCTGTAATCGGAAACTCGTACGCAGTTTTATATGCGCAAGAATTTAACAATCATTGGTTTTCAGAAGCACATGTGTTTCTTGATTTTTTTGAAAACAACGAGGTTAGCGTGATTGTTAGAGAGTGGAAATGGCGTACGGACAATGATGTAAAAATCCCACGATATTATTCATGGCGTGGAGGTCGGCAGGTGCTTGAAGATGTACTAAAGAACGAAACGGACAATTATGGACATACTTCTGTAATGGCGTATGTAAAAAATCATGCCACTCAGACATACGTGTATTTGATGGATGCGTTCAAGGAGACCGGTTTCAGTGGTGCAGATGAGATTCTTAAAGATGGAAAAGTACCTTCGGGGCATGGAAGATCAAAGAAATACAATCCGAACAATGACCCAAGACAACTTAGGCTTCTGTAGCTCCTGGTGCAAATTACTACAGGTTGAATTTAACGCTGTTTCGGCGTAAAATCAGCAGCATCCAAGAATAATAAAAAGGAGGAATACGATGGAAGATCAAATGCCTGATTTTTTCAAGCAGGTAGTAGAGGAGATGGACTTGACCGAGGAAGAGCACCAGCAGTTGTTGAAAATCGAAGTGCTATCTCTTGCTGAACAGGCCAACGCACTGGCGGCGGAAAGCTCTCTCACGCCGGAATACGAGCGCCATTTTTTATACGGCGAGGCGTCTGGCGCAAGATCTGAGTACCTAGCTTTGGTATCTAGTGCCACCGAAAGGGTGAGGGAAGCGTGGCGAAAATACCTGACGTATTTGGTAGCTTGGTACGAAAATCCCGCACAGTCGGAATAACCAACAAGACCCTGTATTTTCGAAAATTCTTACAAGAACTTTCGGGATTCAGGGTCTTTTGCGTTTTAAATATTTTTCTTGATGAATATAGATGTTAATATATATATGTTATGCAAAAACTACATTATTCAATCCTAATAAATGCTCCTAAAGAAAAAGTTTGGCGCACAATGCTTGACGATAAAACGTACCGAGAATGGACCGCGGCTTTTAATCCTGGATCCTATTATGTTGGTGATTGGAGCGTCGGGTCAAAAATGTTATTTTTAGGTCCCGATCCGGAAACCGGTAAAGAAGGCGGTATGGTTAGCAGGGTTGCAGAGAATAAAGAGTATGAATTTCTTTCAATAGAGCACAGGGGACTTATAAAAAACGGGGTAGAAGACACAACCGGCGAGGAAGCACAAAAATGGTCGCCTGCATATGAAAATTATACCTTTAGAGAAAAAGATGGTATGACCGAATTGCTAATAGATATGGACGTTGTCGAAGAGTATGTCGAAATGTTCGATGCTATGTGGCCTGCGGCACTAAAAAGCCTAAAGGAAATTACCGAACGTTCATGAGAGATCCAATAACAATACAAACAAGTGTAATGTCGTCAATCTCTAAGGTTTGGGAGTGTTGGAATGAGCCAAAACATATTACCAACTGGGCTTTTGCATCTGATACGTGGGAAGCACCGAGTGCCGAGAATGACCTTCGCGTAGGAGGCAGATTCAGAACGGCTATGGCGGCAAAAGACAAAAGTGCGGGTTTTGATTTTGAGGGAACTTATACCGCCGTAGAGGAACATAAACTTATTGAATACGACATGGATGACGGCAGGCACGTTAAAGCAGTGTTTGAGGAAACCCCCGACGGTGTAAAAATAACACAAACATTTGATCCCGAAGATGAAAATTCCGAAGAGTTACAACGATCCGGTTGGCAAGCTATTCTTGATAATTTTAAGAGGTATGTTGAGACTTTAAATTAATTAGATTTCCAAGTTTAGGAAATTCTCTGGTACTTTGTGGTCGAAGCTTACAACTACTTTAGAATCTCCAGTGAAGATACTATTTGATTAAATTCTTCTAGGTATTCTTCGTTCAGGTCTGATACATACGATAGGATTACTGTAGTCTTATTTCCTTCCTGAATGTAATAGTTGATTATATGCTTGTTTGCATTTTCCGAGCTAGGAAGATCGGCCCCTGTTTTTTCATCTCGAACAAAGGATATTAGCGCCGAATTTTTTCCAATGTAGACTTGTTTTAAATCACTAGTGTCGATCGTGCTAGCAATATTACTGAGGTTGTACGTTATTTCCACCAGACCCGCTCTTTTTTCTTCTGGTATTGCAGCTTCATCAAATTTTACCTTCAAGGGATCGACAGAGACTTTAACTGAGCCGTCATTGTATGTTTTTTCTTTTTTATCCCAATTGTTTGGTAATTGAAATTTTATTTGAGTAATGTTTTTTTCACTTGGTTTTGTAATATTTTTCGTGTCAGATACGACAGACGTGGAAGGTAAATGTGTAGTTTGTTTTTGGGTGTAGTTTAAATAGTAAAAAAGGCCTGTTACTAAGATTAATATAAATAATAGGATGATCGTAAGCTTATTAATCACCATTTTATGGTAAATGATTACCGGACCTTATACAAGACTGTTACTGGTCGAGTATACGGAACGATGTTTATAACTATTTTCATACGAAATTCGAAAATGACATTCCTAGTTAAATATTATCCTGTGCGATAATAGTTAATGTGAAGGGTATTAATCATCATATAATTGATTACAGAACTATTCAAAAGAACAAAAAGTTTGATGCCAAATTGGTTAAGCAGGTGTTACCTCTTTATTTTGAGGGTAATGAGGTAAAGATTGCTCGTTTATATGGGGGTTTTAGAAACACTACTGTTTATGTTTCCAAAGGAGATGAAGCATATGTTCTGCGTATATACACCAATAAAAAGAGGGAAAAAGAATACGATGAAAATTTTGGAAAAACAATAAGGGCTGAGTGGTCTTTTGTAGCATATTTGAGAAACAATGGTGTCCCAGTACCTGAACTCGTACCAAACAAAAAAGGAGAGCTAATTTCAAAATACAACGATACGTATGTTGTATTGATGAATTATATTGATGGAGTGGATGGTAGATACAACCTAAACGATAAAAAATTTATGAACCTCGGGACTTTAATGGCAAACATGCATAAGAGTTCTCAGGGTTATCCTAGTGAGCAAACAAGAGTGTTTCCCACCAAAAATCCCTTTGAATACCTAAAAGAAAAAATAGGATCTGAGGATCCTGATCTATACTGTAGTCTCTCTGAAGTTTATAGGTTGTACGAAGAAACAGTATCCAAAATAGAAGCATTACCTAAACACTTGATCCACGGAGACCTGATATTCAGTAATATCTTGTTTCGGAAAAACAATATCGCAGGAATACTCGATTTTGACGATATCCGTAGAGGGATGTTTATCGAAGAATTGGCAACGTTAATTATTTCTACTTATGACCACCATAAATTGTATAATGTTTCTCTATCGTATATAGACAACTTTATGCAAAGCTATACTCATACTAGAGCTTTGTCGCAACAGGAAAAGGAGTTGCTACCTTTGTATTTAAATCTATCTAGATTAGGTATACGTAGGATGCTCAAGAAATATCGACCTGAGTTGCTGGAACGATACCTTATGGAAACACAGGAGGTAATTCATCTTGTTAAATCTAA
>MEWG01000005.1:1199-7052 GCA_001773295.1 candidate division WWE3 bacterium RIFOXYD1_FULL_39_9 | reverse complement strand
CAACTGCGCTACACCCCGACGAACGAACGTGAGTCGTGGGTGAAGCAACGCTCACACCCCGCCGACCGAAACCAATACATTCTATCATTTTCGGTGCGGAAATGCCCTTATAACGTAGCTACAGTTTCTGGCGTTACCTGTGGGGTTGCAAACGGCTCTGGTGCAGTTTTAATCCTCTTAAGATCCTTATATAGCACCACGCTGAACAACATAAAGACAAGCTGACCTATGAACAGAAGTAATGCCGAGATTCCAGTGTACATACCTAACGCTAAAACAGGGCTAAGTAGAAGTGCAAGAAACCATATTGTTATTGTGAAACCAATCAACTTAAGGTAGACATTAAGCGTGTTACCTTTTACAAGTCTCCAGCTTTCCTTCATTGATGCAAGTGCCCCCTTGTTTTCATCCAACATGACATAAGGAGCAAAACCAAATCTCACAGCAAATACAATTCCTGGAATTATGAACAATAACAATCCAATAAGAATCACTAAACCATAAACGACTAGCAGGAAGAACATGCTCAAGCTTCTGAAAAGAGCTGTTTTGAGCATACCTTTTATGCCGGCCAGATTACTGTTATAAATGTTTAATGCCGTCATGATTGAAACATTGTACTGCATCATGGCTACAACAAATGCGACAACCATGCCGACTAAAGTTGCGATAAGTACGAAAGGTGTGCTTGATTCGTAGTTTGAAGAGTATGCCGTGTCAAAAGTTGTGTTTTGAGTTGGCTGAGTAAAATCGTCCGGTGTAAACGTCCCGTCTGAGAGGTTTTCTACAGCATTAAGCTCGTCAATTTTTAATTGTTGATTGGTATTAAACGAGCTGGTGAACGAATTCGCCCTATCAACAGATGTTTTTGCCTGCACAAAAAATAATGGCACCATAAATATACCTGCAACTAACGCAAAAATTACGTTTACAAGCAAAATAACTTTTACGTAGTAGCCAAGATTCTGATTTACAAAAGAAAGGTCAAATGCCTTTTTTACTGCTTCACGAAATCCTATAAATGTTTGTGTGTTCATATCTTTTCCAAAATTAAAGTGTCTCGGCTCGAGTCACTTCTTTCTGCTTTCGCATAAATAAATACATATTGATGATAGATTTTCTAAAACAACTTGTCTATAAGTACAAACAAGCTAAATCCACCATAAAAAAGGAAAGCGGCAATCATTGCGGAAAACCTAAAAATACTTGGTCGTAACGCTTTGTCCAACAAGGTCATATTTGTCCAAAGAGTTAGTCCCGTGTGTATAAACATCGCAAAGGCATTTAGTATTGCAGCAGTTGTTAATAGTTGGAGCGGTTCGGTAAGTCCGAATAAGAATATTGCGATGCCTGAAAAGATTTGTGCCCATAAAACCGTGTAATAGACCGCAGGTATTTTTTGCTCTTTAAGTTTGCCGTTAGAGGCTAAAAGTAAATTTTCGGATAATATTCTGCTGGTTGCATCAAAAACTGTAAGCTGCGTTCCAAAAAGCGTAAGTCCTGCAACCAAAATAAAAAACGCACCGACGGCAGGGAATAAAGTTTGGCCTATTACTTTTCCTTCTAAAAGAACAAAGTTAAGTCCTTCTGCAATACCTGTCATCCCATGTGTTGTAGAATATGCCAGAAGTGCTAGGAGCAAAATAGTGACGGTACCGGTTGCCCAGAAAAGTATGAAGTGCTCGATGTTGATATTTTTCCACCAAATTTTAAATTTCCCCACATTTTCAGGAGTTGTTTCAAATGTGGAACCGTATAAATTTATATCTTCTTTCTTGCCGGTTAACAAACTGGTAATTCTTCCGGTGTATTTACCCATGCCGTATCCTTTTTCTCTAACATAGATAGATTGTGCTAAATTAAGATTTCCGCCGGCACCCGCATACGCCAGTGCAGCCAAAAATGACGATATTGAAATTCCGGCAGGTAGAAACATAAAGCCTTCGCCGATTCCTACAGCACCTTTAAATAGTGCCTGCCAGTCAGCTTTGTCAGCTAAAATTATGGCCAAGATAAAAATTGAAGGCACGCCGATTGATATCAAGGTTTTTTGAAGAGTTTCTACGGTTTTGTATAGCACAGGTCCTAAAGTTAAAATAGTTCCGATTAGGAGTAAAAGCCCTATCGCCAGATATTTTGTTTCGGCTATTCCAAGAAGCGAACCTAATAATTTTGCTGATGATGCAATTATCCCCGGCCAAATCCACGGAACAAAGGTTGAAATAATAAACCAAAGCGGCAGAAATCTAAGTTTTCTGGCAAAACCTACAAAAATACTTTCACCGTGTGCTAGCGCATACCTTTCAATTTCCATATTCATAAAAAATTGAAAAGTAATTCCAAGAAGTGCTCCCCAGATAATTCCCATTCCATAATTTGCGGATAGATATGGCCACAAAATTAATTCACCACTGCCTAAGCCTAGTCCTAAAATAATAAAACTTGGGCCGATGAGTTTTCTAATTGGTAATGGATCTGGTAAAACGTTAATTTTTAGCGGATTAATAGGCATCAAATAAATAATACCACAAGAAAAATGCGGCGTTGTGATTTCGCAGGTTTAAAACTACAATGGCTTTGTTTAAAGTATGCAAATTTCGCATTTACACTCTAAACAAAGCCATCTGTCTATGCCGGATCCTTGAGTACTGAAGGTTCGGTTTTGTTCCAGCTCACAAAGTAACCTTCGAAGAAAAGTTCAGTAAGTACGTCCTGAGCTCTATAAATGTTCCCAGCCTTCAGGGTTACCGTATTTTCCACTCTGGCTACCTCGCCGCATTCAAAAAGCCGGATCATAACTTGGCCACTATGTTTGGCGCCTTGTTCGCTCAATTCAATCTCATACGTTGTGTACCGTACATCTAGACACATTCTAGGTCTCCTTTCTTATTTCGCACCGGTTTTTCTAGTTGAGGATAGCTTGCATGATAAACAACGGTCTGGAGCTAGTCAATCTAATTTTTTTACTCCAGGTTGAATCAAATTCTTCAAGTTGATGGGACTGCAGTTTTTCCAACTTAGTTATTTCAAATCCACACTTTATAAATTCTGGTAAAACATCTGCTTTTATGTACCTTTCAGTTATTTCAGGTAGATCTAATCTTTTTGCCTCAGAGGGTTCCAGTTCAGGCGAATAGCCAAATACAATAATTAATTCAGAATGAGGTTTAAGTAGTCCTTTAATTTTTTTAAGTTCGTCTTGAGTTGGTTTTGCAACCAATTGAAGAAGCGACCCCCATGGAAGTATGATGTTTAATTTGTCTGCTTTGCCGGTTAGTTCGTTTGGTAAAATTTCCGCGGAACCCAAGACGAATAATGCATTTTTAAGTCTTTTTCTGGCCGTGCGTTTTGCATAAATCTCAAGTTGTTTTTCGCTCGGATCAATGCCTATATATAAAATTTCGGGATTTCGTTGAGCACTTTTGTACACAAATTTGCCGTCTCCTGTGCCCAGATCTATCTCAGTTCGTTTGAAACCTGCGATAATTTTATCTAATTCGGACTCGTCTATATCTAACGTTTTGTTGCCTTTTACTAGTTTCATGTTCCAATGATAAAATAACCGCGTGATTAAGGCAAAAAATCCTCAGAATCAAATACTCCCAATTTGGCAGCCGGTAGGTTACTCAACCTATCAAATTACCTCTGCTGTAGCACAAAAGTATGGGATGAAAGCTACTCATACCGGCGTTTTGGATCCTCTTGCGGAGGGCGTGATTCTTGTTCTTTTAGGAAGCGAAAGATTTAATAAATCCAAATTTACTGACTTTCATAAGGAATATGAATTTGAAATATCATTGGGAATTGCCACGGATTCTTATGACGGAATGGGTTTGATTACTGAGTATAACAATGGTTCAGAAAAGCTAACTCTTGGTGATTTGCAATTAGTTGTAAAGGGTTTTGTCGGTGATTACACACAAAAAGTACCTCTTTACTCAGCAAGAAAAGTTAATAGCAAAAAACTATTTTTATATCCAAAAGAAAAATTAACAATTCCAGAACTTCCGGAAAAATCTGGAAAAATATATAAAATTGAATGCAGTGATTTGGGGAACTCCAAACTTTATTCGTTAGTTGACGAAATTATTGCAAAAATAGAACAAGTCAAAAAAGGCGAGTATCGTCAAAAAGAAATAATACAAAACTGGAAAGAATTTAAATCAAAGAATACAAATTGGGACGTGCAGACCGCTGCATTTTGCGCAGAGCTTTCCCGTGGTTTGTATGTTAGATCGCTGTCGCAAGATATTGTAAAGAAACTTGGAAAGATAGGTTTTGTTTCTAAGTTAGTTCGTACAGGAAACGGCGAGTACACAAAAGAAAACTCTTGTACTCTAAATGAGTTGTTCGGAGAAAATTTTGATCACGAAATGTTATTGTCAAAATTTACTATGTGATACACTATTTAGGCTATGAGTATAGAAACAATAAATAAAAGATTAAAAATAATATCCGATATCCAAGATGATTTAAATAAAATTCGTACCATGTTCGAAGACACTTTGGACAACGACGCTGCATATCAGCAGTTCCAAGAGGAAATGTCGAAAGTCAAAGATGAGAACAAAACAAAGAAAGACAAAATCTTAGCCTCACCTACTGTCCGAGATTTGCAGGACCAGATCAAAAAGGCACGTGATGAGATTAAAGAAAATAAGGAAATTTTGGCTCAGGAGCTTGCCGATTACTATAAAGAGAGTGGTTCAATGCAGATTACCGATGAGGAAGGTAACACCAAAAGGATCATTTTCTCCGTAAAACTGGTCAACAGCTAGTCTAGTGCTTGATATTTTGCCTTTATTTTGGGAGAATACCCGTGTTATGAGTATAAGAAAAAAGAAAAAAGACGCACAAAAGAACAAAATGAAGCGCAAGATCAAGAAGAAATACAAGAGAGTCAGCTAACCCTTTATTGATAGTTTTATCCTAAATTTGTTGTTATAGCCTGAAATTCTGCGAAAATGTCGTTGTTGTAGGTTATTTCTGAGGAGTATCGCCGCCAAACCTTCTGTCTCTGGACATAAAGTCATCAACAGCCTTTTTAAGCTCTGCCGGGCCGAAATCAGGGAAATATTCATTTGGAAAGTAAAATTCTGAATAAGCCGATTGCCACGACATAAATCCACTTAATCTCTTCTCACCGCTTGTTCTAATAATCAAATCCGGAGCCGGAATGCCCTTTGTATCAAGGTTTTTCTCAATATTCTCTTCAGTTACTTCCAGTCCAAGCTCGTTTAGCCTTTTGATTGTTCTTAAAAGCTCGTCGTGACCACCGTAATCCATGCCAATTGCCGCTGTAAAACCGGTAAAATGCTTAGTTTCTTCTTCCATTTCGTTTAAAATTTGAACAATATCGGCCGGGATCCTGTCTTTACGGCCTAAATGCACAAATCTTACCTTTTCTGATATAAACTTCTGTTTGTATTTTTTGGTGAATTCTCGGGCTAAATTGAATAAATAGGCGTTTTCTTCCTCAGTTCTTTTCCAGTTCTCCGTTGAGAAGGCCCAGGAAGTGAAATATTTGATTCCCATGTCCCTAGACGCATTTAAGAGACGCTCGAAGTTTTCCGCGCCACGTCTATGCCCTTCCAGTGTTGGAAGGCCTTTTTCTTTGGCCCAGCGACGGTTTCCATCCGGAATAATCGCTACATGTGTAATCATATTAGGTATATTTGTCGTTTCAGCTGGCATAATCACCCCCGATTATATCAGATTAAGTCTAAATGATTTTGCCTAAGCTCACAAGACGCCTAACCGTCGGGGTTTTTCAGCGCTTCTTGCATATTTACTATTTATCCATTAAATTGAAGCGGTAATGGACGGACAACTTGGAAAGAAATATTTAAAGGA
>MEWG01000005.1:0-1181 GCA_001773295.1 candidate division WWE3 bacterium RIFOXYD1_FULL_39_9 | reverse complement strand
CACCCTAGAGATTTACCCATATATTGATGAGTTGCTTAGAAAAGAAGCCGAGGAAGCAAAAAAATCGGGCGAAACTCCCTCCGAACTTATAAACAAATTTAGAGAGATAGCTTTACAAGGTAAAGGAATACGTTCTGGACTGATAAATTTAGCATATCTTGCCTGTGGCGGAACTGAGATAGAGAAGATAAAAAAGACAAGTATTTTTATTGAGATTTTTCATACAGGAATTTTAGTACATGATGATTTTATGGATAGTTCCGATTTTAGACGTGGAATTAAAACAGTTCATAAAGAGTTTGAACGTATTGGCGAGGATTTGAAAGTTAAAATTCCTGCGGATCATTATGGTAACACCATGGCGGTAAACGTCGGCGACTTTGCATATTTTTTGTCGTGGGAGCTTCTTGTTAATTCAGATTTTCCAATTGAAAACATAAAGAGAGCATCAGCAATATTTACGGATTCTGCAAGACGTTTAGTTCACGGCCAAGTAATGGATCTGACACTAACAGGAAATGAGAATGTCACAGAAGAAGATATATTAAATATGCTTTGGATTAAGTCCGGCGACTATTCCGCGCGCCTCCCAATGTTATTGGGGGCTGCGTTAGCAGGCGAGAAAGATGAAGCTAAGATCGAAGCAATAAAAGAGTACACAAAATGTCTTGGTTGGGCATTTCAGATTCAGGATGATTTACTTGGGGCATTCGGAGAAGAAGTTGAACTTGGTAAACCTGTTGGATCTGATTTTGTGGAAGGTAAAAACACTTTGCTTATTTTGCATCTAAGGAAGAACGGTTCAGAGAAACAGATAAAGACCCTTAACAGTTTTATCGGGAAAAAAGATATCTCTGAAAAAGAAGCCGAGTCAGTAAAACAAACATTGATTGATGCCGGTTCAAAAGATTATGTTACAACTCTTGGTTGGAACTATGTCGAAGAAGGTAAAAAATATATTCCAAGTATTACCAAAGACAAAGAACTCCAGAATATTCTGGAGTCCCTTTTGATTTTCATGATGGAACGAACTAAGTGAAGTACTCTGGTCTGCTACCAGAGTCTCCCTTCTTTTGCACCGCAGGTGCAAAATGATAGACTATTTTATCTCGTCTAGAGGTCTTTCGTCGTAAGCACCTTCTACATCGGTATTTTCAAGTTCATCTAAATCTTCCAACAAC
>MEWG01000004.1:9130-15831 GCA_001773295.1 candidate division WWE3 bacterium RIFOXYD1_FULL_39_9 | reverse complement strand
CAAATATCTATCTGTAAAAGGAATTTTAATAAGGGAAAAATAACCATCAACTAATAGTATTAAAAGAACTGTGAAAATCGTAATTAGCAGAACCTTTGTATTTATATATTAATACTACTATTTATTATTTGATTATTAAATACAGCACATTTTGATCATGAGTGCCGAATATTAACCCTCATAAAATAGTAACTTACAAATAACTTCCAAAACGTCTAAAGTGACAAGTATATCCGTTAGGATTTTTGACTAAATAATCCTGATGATAATCTTCAGCCTTGGTAAACTTAACTAATGGTTCTACGGCTGTGGTAACTGCATTTTTCCACCTTTTGGAGTTATTTACGATACCGATGAAGTTGATGGCCTCCTCTTTTTCTTTGTCATCGCTATAAAATATAACCGACCTATATGAGCTTCCTATGTCGTTTCCTTGCCTGTTTAGGGTCGTCGGGTCATGAATTTGGAAAAAGAAATCAAGCAATTGTTTAAATGAAGTTTTGGCAGGATCGTATTCAATCTCAACTACTTCAGCGTGACCTTCGTGGTTTTCATATGTAGGGTTCTCGACGTTTCCACCGGAATATCCCACAGTTGTTTTGACAACTCCATTTTGTTTTCGGATTAGATCCTGCATTCCCCAGAAGCAGCCGCCTCCGAGTACAACTTTTTTCGTCATTTATTATTTTCCAGGTATAAATTTCATTGATATTGAGTTTACGCAGTGACGGAGATTCTTAGCTGTGTAGCCTTCACCTGTAAACAAATGGCCTAAGTGGCCGCCACATTTCATGCAAGTTATTTCAGTACGTATGCCGTCAGCATCCGTGGATTTTTTAACGGCGCCAGGAATCTCATCGTCGAAACTAGGCCACCCACAGGATGATTCAAATTTATCTTTAGAGTTATAAAGAGGTGCGCCGCACTGACGACAAACATATATACCTGTTTCATTTGTATTTACATATTCTCCAACAAACGGAGGTTCGGTGCCTTTATCAATTATTATTCTTTTTTCTTCCGGTGTAAGTTGTGTCATATGGTCTAGCCAAAAGTAAATGCAAACAGCTCAACATTACTATCCTCAAATTCAAGTCTAAGGATATGTTTTCCGGCCGACGGGAGGTTAATTAGTTTATAAAGGGTATCTTTGTCTACAATTACGATTCCTTCCATGTTATCCTCTCCAAAAAATTGTAGTTTGTTGTCTAAATACACCTTTACTTTCGCAGCTGCTCCCTTACTGCGCATGACTAGAAAAACCTCTTTTGCTTCAAAGTAAAGAGTAAGCGTTGCCCCTTTTTGCGGATTGGCGTACTCCTGCGTCACATTCCAATCCCCTGAATAAGCAAATTTGTTATATCCTAAATTTGCCGGAGCTGAGTATGTTCCAAGCTTATCCTTTTTTATTTGCTCAGGGGAAGCAAGATGTTCTATTCGCCCGTATCCCAAATATAGTTCGGGAGTTCTAGCTTGTAACTGGTATGCAGGGTTATTAATGTCTAATGACACGTCGTTGGCACCTGCTTCCTTTAATAGTTCTTGAATAACTTTTTCACTTTCATCGTAAGCTCCTTCTCCAAAATGTGTGTAACGTATATACCCTTCCTTATCAATAAAATATTTTGCCGGCCAGTAACGATTTCTATATGCTTTCCAAGTAGCAAAGTCGTTATCCTGAACAATTGGGTACGTAAGTTCAAAGTCTTTTATGGCTTGAGCTACATTTTTTTCACTTTTCTCAAACTCAAATTCAGGCGAATGCACACCGACGATAACAAGCCCTTTATCTTTGTATTTTTCGTACCAATCTCTTAAGTATGGCAAGGTTCTTTGACAGTTGATACAGGAGTATGTCCAAAAGTCTATGATGACAACTTTCCCTCTTAATTCTTGAAGTGTTAGGGGCTCACTATTAAACCAGAACCCTCCAGGTATTATTTCCGGTGCCTTCGCATATTTTAACGCTTTCGGATCTAACTCAAATTTTGCAGCATCATCACTTTCTACTTCATTACCGCTTTTTTTATCTAATATATTGCGCACTAGTTCATTATCTTCAAGTTTGGTAAGGCCTGCACCGTATTGTGGAAATGTGTTTAAAATATATGTTTGAAACCTGCGGTCAACGTTAAAAAATATACCTATCGCCGTCATTATCATCAAGATGCCAAATAGCTTCTGGATACGACCTAAGTTAGACAACAGCCAAGGTATGCGTCTAAGTGCGTTTTGCCCACCATGCATAATTAGAAACATTGGAATTGAGGTACCAAAAGAATATGCGAGTGTGATTAGGAAAGCATCAAAAGTAACCGTACCCGTTATCGCAAGAGAAATTACCGACGCTAAAATAGGTCCTACGCACGGAGTCCAAAGCAGTCCTACCGAAAGACCAATAAGCAAACCTCCGCCAAATCCTGTTCGTCCTTGGCTAGCAGGTATAATTCCCGACAGTTTAGAGAACAGACGTTCAGCAAGTACCTGAAATTGAGGAATAAGCAGCGACAGTCCAAAACCGGCGATTACTATTACTGAAACAGTTCTAAGGGTTTCTGCAGAAATTCCGCTCAATCGCACAATCGATGAAAGAAAAAGTGTAAAAAATGTAAAACTAAGGACAAAACCAATAACAACACCTATTGGTCTGGATTTTCCTGCACTTACGCCACCAACACTTGAGGTAAGAATGATGGGAAGAATGGGCAAAATACAAGGAGAGAGAACCGTAACAATTCCTGCGAGAAATGCAAAAGTGATTAGTAATATCATAAATTTAGTTAACTAGTACCCTACATGGCTAGCCAAAAGCCGGACATAACTGCAGATCATTTAATATTAGATAATAACGCGTCCGTTTGACCACCGTTCCACTTTGTAAGTTCCTTTCCGGCGCTATCTATCTGTACAAAAGTGTGTTGGTAAGTAATGCCGTATTTTTTAGCTAGATCTTTTTCTTCCTGATCAGTATCGGGATCGTTGTAATTAACTCGAATCACAGTAACATCTTCGGGGATATTACTTGAGTTTTGCGTAAAATCTGTGTCAGCCGGTTTACAAGTTGGGCACCATGATGCATAGAAAAACAAAACACGACGGTTACCTGAGGCACTCTCGAGGGCTGATTTGCTGTACTGAACATAGCGGGACTTTGCAATATTGTTATCATCCATATTTTTGTCTGCAGTATCGTCGCCAGCTTCCTCTGTCGATTCATTTGCTGGTTCCATAGTCGCCTCTTGGGTTGGAAGCACCGCGTCATCTTCTTTTCTCATTAAACCGGACCGTGAAGAATTCAGGGAAAAAAAGACCGCACCTAAGGTAAGAATTAAAATTGTTATAGTTGTGAATATTACAATAGGATTTTTCATAGTATTAAATTTAATTTGGATCTTTAAAGTTAATTTATCGTAGTAAATCTGAATACCGGTGTCAAGACTACTTCAGGTAGTTTATGAGCTTGTGGCTTTGGGGATACTGGTTACTCAAGTGCCCTACATTGCAGGTTCCCCATACTTTATTTAGTAAAACGAAACGACTCTACAATAGTTCCATAAGCTCTTCCATTTGTTTATACTGTTCCCCTACTTGTGGATTGTTTGGAGTGAAATTCAGCTGGTAATGATTTTTTCTTCATGGTGTAATTATAAACAATGTTTAGTATCTTAAGCATACTTTGGATAAACCCATCGATCTAAAACCAGCTTATCTATGACGATTCTATGTTTTTAATGATTTTATTGAATAAGGCAATCGAGGATATAAAAAGTTTTTTACAATCATCGAAAATCTCATGCCTTTTCCTCATCTGGCTATAATCTACTGACCTGTTAAAGGTTTTCTTAACTTTCTCTAATGTCGCCGAACTTGTGGTACCTCCAGCGTGAAGTAAGTCATTTCGTAATATATTTAAAAACTTTAGCATTTTAGAATCCTCTTCATCATTGAACATATTTATTCCAAAACCTTCCACAACTTTAATCCATTCATCGATATCGTATGATTTTGCAACGGCAAGTTTATCAGCTATAAAATTTTTTAGATTTGTAATTCTCTTGAAGTTTCTTATTTCCTCATATGAAAATAGTTTTTCGTTACATAAGGCATTTGGATACTTACGAAACAGATCATATAGAAAATCATACATAAAGTGTTCGAAGCTTGCATAAGCCCCAATAAATGCAATTTCGTATAGAAATACCTCTCTCTCATCATTTTTTCTTAGCATACCCATTTTTTTTGGAACTTTTATATTGTATTTTTCTAAATACTCAATCATTCTATAAGATGCTACTAAAGAATTCTCTATTGAGTATATGTGGTTAGACGCTTTTTTTAGTGTTTTTCTGAAATTCTTAATAGACTGTAATGATTTATATGTTTGTGCCATATTTATATATTAGGCCTCGTGGTCACTTGCATGCCCATTCGTTCCTCTTGGCTGGGGGATAGGGATTCGAACCCCAATAGGCGGGACCAAAACCCGCAGTCCTACCATTAGACGATCCCCCAATGATTTATAATCTACAAAACAACTAACGGGAGGGCGAAGCACTCAGAAGCCCTCGCCATTAGACGATCCCCCAAGAAGTTGTTTAAACTTGCACTCCGGTATTATACTATACGCATCAACCAATATCACAAGATACTAACACAAGAACTCATCAAAAAGAGCTATTGAAAGGAGGATTTCACATGATCGGACCTATTGCCGTATGTCAGTTCTGTAATACTTCGTGGGACACATGGATTGGGTATGAGTGCCCAACGTGCCATAAGTCGCTGCCGGAAGATCAAATCGAGGCTTATGAAAGGGAGCATCAAGCAACTTTCAGAAGCATGCTGCAAAGTTTGCCTTTTGTGAGGAAACCGAAGCCTTGGTGGATGTTCTGGCGAAAGTGACAACAAAAAACGGAGGAGCATCTAGCCCATCTTCTCCGTTTTTACTTATTTTCGGTTAATTTTCCTAAAACCACTAACCTCTTTAAGTTAGTTCCGGCGGGCCAACAGGTCATGAGTGTCGCGGTACTGCCGCTTTCACCTTCCAAGCCTCCTACCCCACCAATATATTCAACCTCCTCCGGATTAACTACCATTTTTGCGCTAACCACATACTTAAAAACCTCACCTTTATAGACAATGTAAAACACATCGTCTTTTTCAAGCTTAGTTAACACGTAAAACACTGCATTAAAAGTATCGGCTTCCAAGAAATTAACAGAAGAGTGTGAAAACAAGAAGGTATTGCCTATTTGACCGGGAAACGCGCTTCCTTCGGCGTGCGCAACTCCTTGAGTTAGTGCCTTTTGGTACACAGCCGAATCATATGGGTCAACATTCGCCATAACCTTTGAATTTGCACCGATTTTGGGTATTATTATCGAAAAGTTTTCGTCTGCCGGCACCAAGCCATCGTTACTTTTACCGGCGTATTTGTTGTCCTGTCCCCATTTGTCCCTAGTGGTAATTCTGATATCTTCCTTAGCCGGCATAAAAAAGTATTTCAGTTCTTGAAACACTACCGGATAGAAAAACACCAAGTACATCACAACCGACGCGCCAATTAGCAGAAGTCCTATTTTAACTAGAATATGGGAAAATCGTTTCACAACAACACTATACCTTAAACGAGCCTAATTTTGTTTTTTCTTTCGCAAAAGTAGTATTCCAACCAGTAAAAGTGCAAAAAGAATTATTACCCAGCCTTGTTTTGAGATGCCTAAAATCAGGCTATTCTGTGCACCTTCAACTTCCCCTTCGACACCGTCCTCATCGGATTCATCACCTTCAGTACCATCTTCTGAAGCCCCTGCAACCTCTCCAGACTCAATTTCTTCAGTTACCTGAGGTAAGTTACCACCTTCTGTAGCAATCGCTTGGATTATATCTCCGAACACAGTTTCTTCTGTTTCGGATACTGTTATAGTCACTGTTTCGGTCTTACTTATAGTCTGTACCACAATGTCAGAATGGTTTCCGGTGTCATCCAAAGCCATAGCTCCGTAGTAGTATTTGTCGCCGCAAGGTCGGCTGATAGTGGCGGACGCGCTTGTGTTAGAGCCTACTACAACTGTATGGGCCAAAGTTCCGGCATTTGCCTCAAAGTTTTTGCTCGTTGAGCGGTAAATATTAACTTTGGTGGTTTCTCCCCCATCGTCTGCGGTTTTAAATGAAACCTTGTCTTCACATGAATCTTTGTATTCAACCTTAAAGTCCTTTGGTTTTCCCGGGCCGGTGTAGTCACTATAAACTGTAACTGTCTGGCTGGTGCTGGTATCAATTCCTGCTTCTGCCGTTGCGTAAAACTTGTATTCGCCTGCAGTAGTTAAAACAGAGCTATCCGCCAAGCAAAAACCGGTATCTCCGCCGGCTATAGTTGTAATATCGCTTCCAAATTGGCTAAAACCTGCATCCAAAGGCCCTTGTTTGAAACATTTTACTAATACTTCCCTGTTCTCTATATCCATCGTCACAAAGTTGATCTTAAGTGAAGATAGATTACTCGGTGTCTCGGGTTCTTCTATTCTAATTAGAAGACTTTGGGCAAAAGCCACATTTACGGTCAAAACCGTAGCCACAGCAAATCCAACTATTATTAATAAATTCTTAAAGCGCTTCATCATTTTTCCTGTCTAAATATATGCCCAAAACTACCAGAAGCAACCCTAAGCCAAAAGTACCACCTACTAAATATGCCCAAA
>MEWG01000004.1:1764-9072 GCA_001773295.1 candidate division WWE3 bacterium RIFOXYD1_FULL_39_9 | reverse complement strand
TTTCTCTGTTTTTGATTTTGTTTCTACTTCGGCCTCGGGTGTGTCATCCACCGCAATTGCAGCGGCTGTACCTACAAAAAATCCTATCCCGTCATTACCAATTACTCTAGAGGATTCCGAGCTGTCCGCAGAAGTTCCTTCGGTCCAGGCTATATCTTTATAATCACCTGATTGTTGCGAGGTACTGATATCCGTTACATAAGTTAACGTAACCACTTCATTTGCTGCCATATCTCCAAGTATCCATTTACCGGGTGAATGATAAGTAGGCTCAGTTGTAACCGCACCTTTGATATTTCCTCTTAAATTAGAATGCGCTGTCCAAGTTCCCGGCCTATAAGTAAAACCTCCGGGCGGCAAGTCCAAAACAAAGACACTAAAAACCGGATGTTCTTCTGTGTGAACAGTAATTGTGTAAGTTACGTTATCTCCGGGTCTTTGAATAATTCCCAACTTGTCGTTAGTTTTTTCAATAAACAAAACAGTTCTACCAGGTTCCTCGCCACACTGGAAATTCCAGTCAAAATTAAATTTCATTTTCGCCAGCTGATATTCGTTGCCCGCATTTTTGTCAAAAGATACAGTCCAGTCGATATCCTGCGTATCGCCAAAAACCCCTGATTCCTGCAAAGTTGTTAGATATAAAGGCAAAGTACCCATATTAAAGAGGTCGTAGAATGACACAGGACCGATTGTTGCATCCCCGTCCGATATAGTTACCATCAATTCTTCAGAGAATTTTTTACCCGTGGAAACTGTAGTATCTTCCGTAATAATTCCTGAAACTAATTGGAAATAACAAACTTCAGCACGATTATTTTTAACTCTAATTTTTCTGGTAAATTCGTCACCGGGTTTTAAATCATAATGTGGAAAAACTGTGCCATCAAAAAGTGCTGCATTTTTATTTTGAACTTCGGGATTGGCTGCTGAAAAAACTCTGCAATTTGATGCGCTAACTATTCCTTCGTCACAAATAATATTAAGGTCGGGTAATGTTTCAGCAAAAACTGTAACAGCTGCAATTATCGCAATCACTGAAAAGATTGGGGCGGACAAAATCTGTGCTGTTTTATATGCATTTAATCTTAATTTCATCATTCTGTGGTACCTCCTTCGGGTTCCATAACATCTGCGAGTGTAGTAATTTCTTCAGGAGCCGAACCTTCCGTACCGGAGGGCTCGTCATTTGGCGTGTTGCCGTCGTCAACAATACCGTCGTCGGGTTCTTCAATAACACCGGATGGTGGCGGTCCTTCTATAATAGGTGGAACTACATCGCTTGTTTCCTCCAAAGGCGTTTCTACAGCTCCGTTTGTCGTTTCTGACTCAATATCCCCTAATACTGCGGTAGGAGCATTACCTGCCGTACTCAACGGCATAGTCAGCTCAATAAACTCTATTTGCTCTTCATCAGCTAAGTTTGGATTCTTAGGAGTTCCGTAGTCCTGACCATCGCCCTCGTCCCAATATGTATCGTCGTCACATTCATCGTGATTACAGGTGTACCAATTATCTTCGTTGTCACCATCGCCGACTTCCTCGTCATCTTCAGTCTCAATTCTTTGCATCGATCTCCAACTTGAAGAATCATCGCCGTTATTTCCGGCTTGACCGGCTGCCCATCCTCCATCAGGTCCGTTTGGAACATCCGGAGTTTCATCTATTGTATTGTCGGCCGGATCTTTAAGAACAAGTTTCTCTCCATTGTCATCAAGATGCATTGATTCTGGTCCTGTTCTGCGATATTCATCTTCTTCAATGTCGTCATTCACGCCGGCTTTTTCACTTCCAGAATCGTAATCAGTTGGGTAATATGAAACAAGATAATATCCGTTGGCAGGAATAGCACCCGTTAGTTTTATTTCATGTTCTGCAGGGCCAGCACCGTCTATAATCCAATCTGTTAAATCAATGTCTTCATCGGTTGTGTTTCTAAGTTCTATCCATTCGTCGCGTTCATGAACACTTGAGCCTCCCCACATGATTTCGTTTATGACTACGTCCCTTTCATCAAACCATTCAACTTCAAATGTGCAGGTAAAATCTGAGTTTTTAGGTGTAGTAGCACCTATCAGTTCATCAGAAGCATCAAAAGCTTGAATGTAATGTGCAAAAACGCCTTCGGTGTCCTCGGAGGTTACAAAAGTCATAACTCCTTCATTTTCTGTTAAATTCGGATTAGTAAGTAAAACAACTGTTGAATCTATAAAGGTCCAAACATCTGGATCAGTTTCCAGATATTTATTCAAAACGTACCTCTCAGCACCTTCAACTTTATCCCATTTAATTTCTTGAGTCGCTGCCGTTCCATCCTCAGCTGATTTGTCGTGTGTAAGTACTTCGCAAAAACCTAATTCAGGATCTTCATCTTCCTCATCAGCAAGTGTTTCGGCTGTTTCGTAGCCCATGTTAACTAGCCAATTTTCCGAGGCCAAACCATCTGAAACCTGACTATTATCCCAATGCGCAGTTTGATAAGAAAACTCTGGCATCCAAGCCTTTGCCAAAATATCAAAATTGCAACTTAACAGGGATAAAGCCGCATCAGCATCTTCGCCCAAATAATATTCAAACATGTACTTGTGAGTATCCCCTGACATAGCCAAAACCATTTCAGTGTCAGCTCCGTCGCCATTTAATAAAAATTCTCCAAGTTTCCCTTCGTATTTAAGTTGAGGTTCTTCACCATCAACTAGCCAATAAGCTTTCAAAAGAAGCTCGCTGCATAAATCTGCATCACCTGTAGGATTGGTTGTTTCCAAACTATATTTAAATACCTCGTTTCCAACATTTTCTACATTGAAAAATTTTGTAATTGAACTGCTAGGAGAAACTGTGGTTTCAGGGTCGCCGGTAGTGACATCGGTTAAATCAATAGTTAAAGCCCCTGCGGCAAATGTATTGTCTTTGATGGCTTCACCATCGTTTAAAAATGCATATGTTGGTTCGGTTCGAGTAAACAACAGACCGGCTATTAGCAAAGCTCCGGCAAAATATATTTTATTTTGTAAATTATTTTTTAACATTTAGTTTTCTTTTCGGCTTATCGGCTATGGAAGTAACCGATTTAACTTCGGGAACTGGCATCGGTGAGGTTTTCTTTTTAGAATCTCTCTTTTCCAAAATAGATTTCACTAACTCCTCTTTGATATTTTGTAGCTCGGAATAAATAATCAAGGTCGACGGTACAACAATTAGTAAAATAAAACCAAGTTGGGTCTGAGCAAAAGCCAGCGGATATCCAAGTAAAGGCAAAACTAAAAACACCTTACCCAAAACTAGACTTGCGTCTACAGGTGCAATGTCCTCCTGAGGATTTGCATCTCCCTTGGTGTAATAAAGAAGTTTGTTAATGTCAGGATCTTGTTCAATTCTGGTAATTCTATGTGTAAAAGTAGTCTTAACTGTCTCTCTAGAACGAAAAGTAATGACATCTTGAGTCTTATATTCGTCTGCAGGACGAACAAAAACTATACTACCTATTTTAATATCAGGTTCCATGGATCCGCTCATGACATTAAATGCCATAAGGTTTAGCGGTGTTTTGAATCTAGAGAGAATAAACAGTATTGCCAGTGAAAACAGGGCAATAAGGAATAGAGTGTAGATTGCATTTAATATTGTTTTAATGTTTGGTTTTCCTATTTTTATTTTTTTCATTTAACCCCTTATTCTATCGGTTTAGAACGTCTTCTGCGCCGATAGATAAATGGTCAAATTGATAAGCTAAAGTTCTACAGCATGGAACTTAATCCAATCCAGATACCAATTCTGCTCAGCACCCTGTCTTAAACCAGCCCAAATCTCTTCGGTACCGGTTACATCCCTGGTCTGTGTAGTATGAGGGGCAACAGTTACTACGTGGTAATCATTTCCGATTACTTGTCCGTTCAACTCACCTTCACCTATAACTATAGCTGCCCATGGTCCGGGAACTCCGCCTCCAGTTAATGGATTTACTGTCTCCCCATCGATTCTATAATCAAATGCGAAGAAGAAATTAGTTGGATTTACGAAGTCAAATGTAATAGTATCTCCGTTTATTTCTGATTCAATGTATGGTCGGTCTAGTGCCTTGTTGGCAGCACTCTTACCTGTGTTGTAATACTCTTCAAATACTATTTCCTTCTTCTCTGGACATCTAAAGTTTTGGTTATGTCTTGTTTGTTCGACATAGAACTTAATGTCAGCTGTAAGTTGATCGGTCTGGGTGACATTGTTTACTGAAGCACCACTACAAGATAAAGTGTGACTTGTTGCATCAACAGTTATATCTCCGTAGCACCAATAAACACCTATGTACTGGGTAGCAGCAGGATCGTTCCACTCACCGCCCGGTAAAACACCAAGGTAGTAGGTTCTGCCATTCAATACGTCACTTGCAGGACCTGATGTATTAGTAAACAAAGGTAATTCGCCTGTTCCCCAAACGTTATCTCCATCATCGTCCCACGCGAAGAACTTAATTGCCTGTGCAAGCTCGCCATTATCTGCTCCGTCTGTTTCGTCTCCATCTTCTGATTCAGGCTCCGTAAGCCCTAAATCATCATTATGTAGATTATCCACTATTAAACACGCATGAGCTTCATTGTTTCTTACATGAAGACTGATGGTGTTCTCACCGAAGTCACCTGGCTTTACATCCGAAAAGTTATAAAACCTATCAGATCCTACTGTAGGAACTTCTGCTATAGCTTGATCGAAGTTTGTGCCGAGATCTTTTAGTTCCCACTCTCCACACTGTTCAGATTCCTGGCCGTTGTAAGTGCACTGGCTATCAACTCGCAAGTCGATTGCTCCTGCAGTAAACGTATTCCCAACGGAAGTTTCGGTATCACTGAAGAAAGCAATTGTACCTCCAATTGCAGCTGCCGAAGCTACTGCAACTAATGCCAAACTTAATAATATTTTTTTATTCATTTTCTTTCACCTCATTTCCTTTTATTTTCGCCTGAAATTATTACTCCAAGTCAGTAACAACTGTTTCTTGGTCAGTTCTCAACACATCACAAGTAAACTCTTCGTTGTGTCTGGCCTGTTCTACGTAGAATGAAACATCAAATAACATCTTGTCTGTCTGTGTGTCATTACCCATAGATTCGCCGTCGCAGGTAAAGACTCTGTTTTCTTCATCAAAACCCATTGTTCCGGCGCACCATGACAAACCAACGTATCTTGTTTCACCACCTGCAATTGGATTTCCTATTGTTGTCAAAGGAATAATCGTGCCATCTACATCGTTAGCAAGTAAGCCTTCGAAGAAAGGAACTTCGTTCTCATCAAAGATGTTGTCTCCATCATCGGCCCATGCGTACATGTAGATATTTTTAGATAGTTCTCCTGTTGCAGTTTGATCGACTTCGGATTCAGGTTCGTTGATTGAATTTTCGTCATCAACCAAACCTGAGAAAACCATACAACCGTACGCATCGTTTGAATTCACATGCAAACTGATTGTATTTTCTCCTTCATCTCCTGGTTTTATATCACCAAAGTTGAAGAATTGATTTGTTGCTCCAAGATCAGTTAGTCCCCATGTGCTGTAACAAGCTTCAGTGTATTCTTCTGATTCTTCGCAAAGCATCTCGTGGACTCTTACGTCATCTAAGAAAATGCCTAATGAATCATCAGTTCCTCCACCTACGAATTCGATCTTTGTAGTACCACCTTCCGCTGTAAAGATGTAAGTAAACTGTGTCCAGACGATACTTGCGCCACCTGCGCCTCCATTAGTACCTACTAGATCGCCGTTTACATACACTTTCATCTCATTGTTACCTGCCGCTGTATCTGGTCTTGGTGAAAACCAATATGATAGCTGGTACTGCATTCCCGCCACTGTATTTATATCCTGTGAAATTTTAATAAGTGCTGGTTCGCCGTTGAGACTGTCGTTAGGACCAAACCAGTCAGAATCCAACTCGGTGTACTGATCTCCGTGTTTTGCATCACCGAGAACACCGCTGTGATACTCCTGTAATGCAGGTTCTGGACGATTCCTACCTTGATACACAAGTTGAGAATCATTTGCCCAATCAATATCCCAGCCAGTACCTGAATTAAATATCTGCCAGTTTTGAGTTGCAGTTACAAGTGGTGTTTCAAAGCTTCCGTTATCGACTAAGTTCGTCTCTAAGTTCGGAGCTTCGCATGACTGCCATTTGTTACCAACACAAATAAGACCGTTGTAATGTCCTACACTATCAACTGTTAAATCCACAGCACCTGCTGTAAAAGTATTACCCTCAGAAGTCTCTGTATCGGAAAAGTATGAGATTGTACCTCCAACTGCCAATGCGGCGGTTACAGCTACAATAGCCAAACTCCCGATTAATTTTTTACTTAATTTCATTTTCTACACCCCCTTTACTTTTAACTTGGTAACTTATTACTAATAATTAATTTTTTAAACAAAAAAACCGGCCTTAAATAGCCGGTGATAATACTAAGCAACAATCATTCGCTGACTGTGCGTCGATGCCATTATGAGCGTACCATGTAAAACAATAACTCATAATTAATCTCTATAAGCAGGTAAATGAGGAACAAACTAAACAAACTACGTATGTTATAGGATACACATCAATATATTAATCACTTTACATGGGCTGTGTCAAGATATGTGGACGCTACACGACGAATATAGCATTTTTATATATGCGTTTTTGACTAAAAAATGCTGATGTATTGTTAAAAATTACAGAAGGATTAAACCGATAATTAATATGGTGAAATAGACTAATCCCCAGCCAACGCTCCAACCTATAAGAGTAAAAGCTTCTTTATATTTTCTCTCCCAGAAAAGCACGCCCGCTCTTCCCAAAAATGTTGATGCCGTTATAACAGCAGAGATAATAAAAAGGAGAAGCATAATTATAGGTGCGTATATTTCTTCGTTGCCATTATTCAATAAAGGAGTAACGAAATTAAAAAACGCTGTAAGAAGTATAAGATAAATGACCACGCCAGTTGTTTGTAAAAAACCCAGAAAAGGAGTCGAGACCTTTTTTAACATATATAGATTTTATCACAATAATTTTTGAAAGTTTGGGTGATGCGAAAAAAGGACAGGCTCTTTTTGAGAACGTGTCCTTTTTTAATGTAGTCTGCGTAGGTTAGGACTTCGAAGGTTACTGGTTTACCAAAGTCCGTCATTCAGCAGTTTGGTAATTGCCTCCGACAGTTTATCGGGTTTCCCGACTTTTGAAGATTTCGCGCGAGCTTTAACAAGCGCAGCCAGAAGTCGTACCACTCCATAATTCATATTGACGACCATAACTGCGAGTGTGTCCAGATCAATCTCTA
>MEWG01000004.1:1605-1726 GCA_001773295.1 candidate division WWE3 bacterium RIFOXYD1_FULL_39_9 | reverse complement strand
CCAAATTTATCAGTCATCTGTATTACTCCTTTCATTTGTTTGGGTTTATTGGGTGACCAGAATATACAACATGTCGAAAATGTGGTCAATCAAAGAGGTACTGGTGCTACAATAACAATGT
>MEWG01000004.1:0-1529 GCA_001773295.1 candidate division WWE3 bacterium RIFOXYD1_FULL_39_9 | reverse complement strand
TATGTTGCCCTATATCTTACAGCCAAATTTGACTACGCGTTTTAGTCAGGCAACGTCAGTTTCCCAAATCGGTTTTGTCAACCGCATCAACGAGCATCGGCAAGCCTGCACTGCTATTTATCCTAAAACCTTGTGCACGGCTATTTACAATAAATATACCGACCGGGTAATTGAGTTTAGCCACAACCTGATAAACCATTATTCGACTACCATTTTTTTTGTTTCCGGATCGCAACTGGGACTATCTGGGATGCCGGCGGGTTGGGGATTTTTGTACCCGTTTGAATTTGTCCTGATCGCTTTGGGACTCATAGTGATGATCCGGAAGCAACTTTTTACTCCGCTTCTTGGAGCCTGGTTTTTCCTTTATGCTGTGCCCAGCAGTTTAGCCGCTGACGGTCATATCTGGCGGATGTTTACTTTTTTACCTTTGCCGCAAATCATCGGTGGCATTGGACTAGTGCATTTGGCAAATCAGCGAAAACAGATTTGGGTTCAGGCAGGTATCGGCCTGATTTGCGCCTTGTTTGTCTTCAGATTTTTGGTTGACTATACGAGCTACCTGCCTTGGGCTCAAGGAGCCAATTCTTTTTTTGGATTCCGCGATCTATATAGTTATTTAAAAACAGTCGAAAAAGATTATGACTATATCGTGGTAGCTCCGTCGGGCTTAGGGTTTGACCAACTCTATATTTACTATTTGTTTTACATGCAGCCCGATCCGCGTGAGTATCAACTGGGGGTAGATGTTGAACGGCCGGTGGGTCGGGAAAACTGGGTAGAAGTCAAACGGATCGCAAAATGGCATTTTGTAGGCGATGTCCGCAATGTAGTTTTTGACTTGCCGGATAAAACTTTACTTGTGGCTGATGGTAATTTCAAAGAAAAGGCGCCGCTACCGCAAAACGTGATGTTGACAGAGCTAATTAAAACTATTAACTTCGCCAATGGCGATCCGGCGTTTAAAGTCCTGATTCTTCACAAAAACCCGGCATTCAAACCGCAGCCGTCTCCAAAGGCTTCCTTGTGAATTGTTTTCTAGTGAACTAGAATGGAGCCCCACGGATGACTCATGGTCTAAATAGCGCTATATTGGGGTAGACATCATGAGTTAATATCGGGATAACTTTGGCTGCTTATGGATGAACTAAATCAAATCCGGGAACGGACTTCTATCGTTGACTTGATCAGTGAAACCGTGCCTTTGAAAAAAGCCGGCCGCAATTTCAAAGGTTTATGTCCGTTTCATCAGGAAAAAACGCCTTCATTTGTGGTCTCGCCGGAACGGGCTATCTGGCATTGTTTTGGCTGTGGAAAGGGTGGGGATTGTTTCACGTTTTTGATGGAACTAGAGCATCTGGAATTTCCGGAGGCCCTCAAAATTCTCGCCGACCGGGCCGGCATAAAGCTAGTCAAAAGAAGCGACAGCAGTCGTGAAGTGCGCCTCAAAGAACGCTTATTGGAACTACATGCTTTGGCTAACGAATTTTATCATTACTTACTCACAAAACATGCGGTAGGCGAGCGGG
>MEWG01000003.1:4105-20134 GCA_001773295.1 candidate division WWE3 bacterium RIFOXYD1_FULL_39_9 | reverse complement strand
AGTTCTTTTATCACTATCTCAAAACCACTTTCCTTTACCTGCTTAAGAAGATAAAATCCGTTTCCCCCCTCAACATAAATCACATCCTGATTTCCTAGTATTTTACGCAATTCTCCTTCATTCTTGCCAGCAATATCCACAACTTGCACACTAAACCCCATATTTCTTAATTCTTTTTCGTCCTCCCTTGAAAAAGTGTCATCTTCCACAACATTTGCCGCAGTGTTAACAAAACTCAGACTAAGTTGAGACGGTGCCTTAGGCAATACCTTCAGCAATTCCCTTTTAATAATCGGAAAACGCACCCCCGCCGATGACAAAAACAAGGTCTTCATCTCCTAAATTTTACCTCAAAAATTTCTAATTCGTAGCATTGTGCCACCTCAGTTCTACATATTTAGAACTTGGCTCGCCGGGTGGGACGATTACCGAAAGGCTAATTGGTCAGACCTTGTCGACTGTCCAGATTTATTCCTTGAGCAAACCCACCAGCTCCTATCTCTCTAGCCCCTCCCCCGACACTTCGGGTAAACCAGCAATAAAAGCTTGTGAAGTCTATTATCTCTATGTGGGGTGGTATGATCGGGTTATACGTTTTTGACCACAGACTGCATATGAATGCGGCAAGGACTTTTAGATCAGATCGGCTTTATAAAATACTCAGGGGGATTGTACTGGGAGTAACCTTTATTTCAATCTTATTGTTCCTTCATTCGAGTTACCTAGACAGGCCAGATTATTTAGTTAATAAATGGGGAAAATACTGTGATCAAAACCCTTATCCAGAATCGCTCACAAAAATCACCGGACACACCTGCATGGATAATTGGATTGACGAAACATATAGAGTACGACAAATACAAAAGTATTCTCTAATAACAATGTTATTAACACCAGCAGTCTTTTTTGGAAGATCTGCAATTTTTAACTATTTATACCCGAAGTCAGAAACTCCTGTTCCCTATCCAGATAAAAAACCAGAAATCCCCGAGTCCTAAACAATGAAACGCCCTAATAGTTGTAGTTATACTAGGAGCAAGTTTACTTCTTTGATTGTTGCTTTAGCTGATAATATCCGACCATTGCTTTGGCTAGTCCTGACAGGTTAGTGGCTATCTCATCAATTTCTTCTTCGTTTAACTTGCGTTTGTACATCGGCTCAAATTTATTCCGGATCTTATTACGAAGCTCAGCGCTTAAGCATGTAAGCATTTATTAATAATAAACTCTTTTACGGTTTTCCCTTATATCTTTCTATTCTTGTATCCCAATCTCCTGACCAGCCTTCGCCCTTAGCTTGCTCACAAACCTGAATGGCTTCACCGTGTTTACCTTGCTTGCCCAAAATAATTGCTAATTGTTCATATCCCCTATGACTAGGAAGTGGTTGCCAAGGATATTTTTCAAGAAAGGCAGCTTTTGCCTGACAAGCAAGCTCTATTTGTTGTCTACAAGCTTCAATGGTTTTTTCCAACCCCTCCACCTCCCTATTTTTGTAATACAAGGGGATGTTTTCAGAAAGTTCAAAATGTTTATCCAAGACTGGAAAATTTGTTGTAGTGATTGGATTTACGGACCCAGTTGAAACCTGAATCGGTTGTTCTGGCTGCTTAGTTTTTGCCTTACCCAACCTAGTAATATCCCCAATTCCCAAACTGGTTTTCCTATAAATCTTATTGTAAATAGCTCTCTTGGGATTTGTTAGTATTCCAAGACCCCTCGGAACCTTTAACCCCATTCTGTGCCTAATGACTCTTTTTAGGGAAACTCGAGCAGCTATCCGTTTCTTCAACGAAGGCATTCTAAATCCGAATTTCATATATATTATCGACCTATTATTATTTTAACTCGCTCTATTGCATCAGCTCCATATTCCCTTTTTAAATACTGTAACGCATTAAACTGCATGGCTTTATTTGCAGCATCTATGTTTTCAAACGTTTTCCTTTCCAATTCCCACCTTGGTAAAATTTCATGAACCCTATCACTAAAGTGTTCGCTAACACTACACCCGGCCTTAAACTTATCATTATCGAGCTTTCTTGAATTAAGTTGTACTAAGTAATAAGGAAATTTCATGTGAAGAAACAATCAACTTACACTAACCAGATCTATTCCAAGTAACGACCAAATTATATAAACCAGTGCGTATGCAGAAAAAACTATACCCAGTATCACTAACCCACCGAGCAATACCGCAGCATTGTGCCGTCCATCATAACTATTAGCCCCACTACGCCTTGCTAAATCAATCAAACCAACCGGTAATCCAAAAAGTGTCCAAATTAACCCCAGGACTCCAGTTATCCCTAAAACGAAGTTGAATATTGCTGCCCCGTCCTTACCCAGTAATAAGGCCAAAAAGCCACTAATTATTATCGCAGAAAGAGTAAATGTCGCTATTTTTTTTAGCAGGCCGTAGTCCCAAGGCGTTCTCACAATGGGTAGAACTTCTACCTCACCAGGATCAACAAATTTTGTCTCATCTGCCACTCTTGTATTGGTCCACCTGTCATGCCACAGCATTCTAGTTTTGTTGTCTAACGAAAAAAACTCAAAAGGAATAAGCCTTATTAAAGAACGTTTAAGTGCGGTCCAATAATCCACTGCCCCCTCCTCGTTTAACACCACCCTTGTTTTTGTAACAAATTTACCCAATGTCTTACCCCACCAATACTCACTGCAAGAATAATACAAAACTAAAATTAAAGCCGATACTATGTAATAAACAGAATCTTCTTGGTATGCAAAATTGTTATCTATTGAAGCCAAAACATATCCCAAAGCATAACTCAATATATAAATGGCTACATAATCGATAACAAAGTTTAAAAATCTCTTAAGGGGAAATGCATTCGGGTGAATATCTGCTCCACCAGAACTAGATAAAATCTGCCTCTCCACCACATGCTCTTTGGTACCTTTCAACTTTTCACCACAATCCTTACAAAAAATTGCCCCTTCCCGTAACTTAGCCCCGCACTTAGAACAAAACATAGTTATAACAATTGGTTACCAGTCGTATTAATATCTTTTGTTTCATCCGGGAAATAAATCCTCATCACGTCTTGAATTTTTGTCTTTTCAGTGATATCCAGACTAGAAAAATACTGAACAAAATCATCAGATATTCCCGTTTCTGACCACAAATTGCCTATCTCTTCCCTTTCTTTCTCTATTTCCGCACTGAGAACAGTTATTTGAGATATTGCCTCATCTGTACAACCCGAAGTACCCAAACACTCATCTGACAATCCTGTTCCTATCAAATCTATCATCTGATCATTCTTCCCCCAAGCAGCCCCCTGCCTTCCTATAGTTTCCAACAGATGGGAAATTATACGTGCAGAATACGAGGACCTATCCGACTTCTCAATAGCCACGGCCCAAAATACGGACGTCAAAATTACTGAAACCAACAGCACAGCTACAACCTTCCACAATCCCCATCCTTTTTTTTGGGATTCGACTATCCCCACCGGAGTTATCTTCTTTCCACACTTCGTACAATAAGAATCACCCTTCAACAACTTACCCCCGCATTCTTTGCAGTACATAATTTTATCCAAACTCCGTTAAACCCTCTGTGTTTAATCCCCTTCTGGTATCTTGCTCAAACAAATCCAAGAAATCAGAAAATGTAGATTTCGAATATTCCGGAGGGTACCAAGTGGCGCTGATTAGCGACGGCTGTTCTCCTTCCGAAATTGAAAATGCACACAGGTGTGTAAAATTGTTGGCTTTGTTTAATATTTCTAACAATTCCTTTCTTTTCTTGCTGATTTTTTCCTGGTTAAGACTAAACATTGTATAAACTATGAATCCCGTTGCAGGAGAGTAGTTTACAAATAAATTATTTTTTACTTTATGAAAAGCAATAAATTTCACCAAATCGTCTTTTGATCCATTATCCGAAATGGAATAACCCAAGAACTCTAAGTGATCCACGACCTTACTCGCTTCCTTGCTCTTTGTGCTGAATTTTATTCCGTCAGTTTTTTTATGCTCAGGTTCTTTGTGCTGAACTTTCTCCCCACAATGTTCACAAAACTTACTATCATCAGAAATCAATTTCTGACAACTCACACAGGTTATATTCATGTACTTCTAAGTTAAATTTAGATCTTTTCCACAGTTTTTACAATATTTGGCATTTTCAGAAACTAAAGCACCACATTTCCCACAAGGAAAATCCCCTTTGGGTCCGTCTGATAATCGATTTTGCTCCGCATTTTCTACCTCTGAAGTACATATCATGATCGCTGGGTAAATTGCGAAAAACAAATATACTATTCCCAAAAGAACAATATAAATTTCGAACGGAATTTTAAGTGCATTAACTATCACCAAAAACAAAAATACAAACTGAGCATAGAAAAGAGCTAAAGACGTCCCTGGACTATCCTCAGGTTCACTCTTAGCCATATAACTTAATGGACTCATAACAACCGAATGCGCAGCCAATACTAATGGAATAGCATTAAATCGTCCCACATAATCTACAAAATATCCAAAAACCCACATCACCCAATATGTGAGTATAAATTTTTCGTAAAGTGCAGCCAGTACCAGCAGCGGTATGGCCCAATCCTTTGATCTCTCATATGTTTTGACGGCTAAATAACCAAGGCCCACATTGGGTATCGATGCCAATGAATAAACCCAAGGCATGAATATTGCCAAACACAAGGCAATGATGATCAACCTTAACCCCCCAGCCAAAAGTAACCATGTTCCTCCCACTATTCCACCAAAAAGGTTAATCATTATTACAATCGACAAAACCACTGCTAGCGAGGACTCCGACATAAACGATTTAGATAAAATTTTCATTTACCAGATAAAACCCTTACAGATTTATCTCCCATCATCAACCTTAAGAACCAGCTGTTTAATCTGTCTTTTGTTGGGTGGAAATTTTCTAAAACCAACTGGCTATTTTCTCTCATTAATTCAGCCACAACATTCTCACCTCCCCTAATGGTATCTCCGATAGTAATACAGTCTTTATTTGAGGACTTAAATTCCAAATTTACTGTAAAACAGTTTACGTACTGCTGATTAAATACGTCGTTGACCCTACGCACTATATTATTGCTGTTTTTTACGATAATAGAGTAATAAAGTAATATTAGGGACTGGGTATTACTATCTAACTGAGCAACATAACGTATGGGGTCAGAAGACTGGGACCACAAATCAGAAGAATATTCTACGGACCTATGGTAATAATTTAAAGGATCGTGTTTTTCTAAAGCCTTATCATTGGTTTCTTTAACATTCTTAGCTTGAAGGAAATTTAGATTAATTTCATTCTCAATTGCCTCAAGTGTCCTTTGTTTACTTATTTCCTCTTGAACTTGTACTGTTATCAAATTTACAACAAGGCTAAAGATTGCACCAAAAATTAGACCGGAAACAAAATTATCTTTTGACAATTTTTTTACCAATTGGAGAGGAAACAAAAACATCAGACCCAACGATGAAAATGCCCTTTTCATTTTCCCTCTTATCCAAATGGGGTAATAATATTAATTATAGTCTCATTACTTGATCTGTTCCAATCCGCAGTCTTTACATCATATGCCTCCACTCGTTAATTCTGGTGTAATGAATTTTACCAAATCGCTCTCTCCTGTGAGGCATAGCTGTTTTTGGTCCTCAGTGGACCACCCCGCTCCCCATTCCTAGTTTAGCACTGACCGAAGCGATTGAGTGTTATATAAAGGCTTTTCGAAACCCTGTAGGGTCGGAACAGTCAAAAGAAAGATTAAAACGAACCAAATTACTTTTCATCAAATCCTGATAAAGTACTTAATTAGAAAAAATATCTGTATTTTCATTTATAACCTTCATCGAAGTCGCATAACCAATACCAAGTGGAACTTTTGTAGACAATACTCTGTCACCATTATCACTACGACAAACAATGTTATTTAAAGCCCAATGATAATTTCCATTAATTATTCCAACTACAGTGTTTTCATTGCCTTTAAATATTGGGGCTCCACTTATCCCCCCAATTGTAGTGGCGTTAATCTGCATGTGAAGATATTTTCCTCCTGCGATTTCAACTTCCGGGAATGTTGATATTATGCTTCGATTAACTACAAACGGAGAATTATCAGGGGTATGACCGAGTACGCTCGGAAATCCATAAAAGGAAATGTCTTCACCAAGATAAGGTTCCATAGCTTTATTGACTTTAAAATATGGATGGTCAAAATTAACTTCTGTGACTCGCAACAACGCGATGTCATAATCAGGGTTGATTTTTTCTAGATTAACTTGCCTGAAAGTACCATCTTCTAATTTAACTTTTATATTATTTGTGAGTAGTAAGTGGTAGTTTGCTGCTTTTTCTTGGTTACCTGCACCTTGAGCGTCAATAAACTCCTTGTCCTTTTTGACGAACTTAAAATCCTTTCCAAGAATTACATGTGCACATGTCAAAATTAGTCCATGAGAGCCAATAAAAAAACCTGTTCCGTAATTAGTATTGTTATTATTAAAGGTTACAAGAATACGAACAATCCTAATACGTTTATAATCTATGTTTTGTCGAGTTAACATAAGCTGCATCTGCTTACTTATTTTTTCGAGTGCTTTAAATTCTGCATTTCTTTCACTTCGTAGTAATAATTTGGTAATCCGAGATGTTTTTTCAGGCTCTCAATCCTTGCTTCTCTCCCAGGATCATAATGTCCATCTTTCTCAATTAGAGAGTTGGCCCATCCAATTAAATCTCCCCTAATCTCATCTATAAGTTTTTCGTTTGGCAAAAACAACCTTTTCCAAAAATCGTAAAAACGATTATTGGACAAAGTGCACACCTCGCCCGCTAGTCTCCTTAGTTTTTGTTCAACAGTATTTATCATTCCTCTGTCTTCAAATTTCCTTTTCCCCTCCTTATTGACATAAGAATATGCCATGTAGTTTGCATATTGTATTGTGGCTACTATCAATTCGTCTTTTAGCTCTCTCCATTTTGAGACCGGTTTTAGAAAATGTTGAGAGCCTAGATAGGTTAGAAAAGTTACTAATAACGGAAGGGCCAGATCATTGACAAGTGACATATTACTTAATAAATTGAGAGTGCCCCTAGAGGTTGCTGAGGCAGTTGCGACAATATCCATACTGTTTTGGGTGAGATTAACACTAAATCAGCTCACAACACCTGAACTTATACGATTGAACCTGGATAAGCTGTTTTTAGCTTTAGAAGATATGGTTCAGGTGGAATTAATCAGAAATAGGTGGAAGGAAATAAAAATTATCTCAGCACAAGCAACCCCAGAAAAGTTGGCGTATACTTTAGCTGGATAAATATGGCAAAAGATACGAAAAAACCGACTGCTAAAATCCTTTCCAGAGCCTTAGTTCTTCTAATAATTATCACCTTTGGTTCTGCTCTCTACTACAAGAATTTTCAATCTAAATTCGAAGCTCCCCGAAATAATACTCAGCTAATCGAGTTTACTATCAAAAAAGATGTTACTTTGCAGGCAGTAATAAGCGACCTGCATTACTTTGACTTTATAAAAGACGAGAATACATTCCGTTATGCTCTAGAGCGTACAAAAGATAATAAACCCGGTGGAGAAAATGCACTTAAAGCTGGCATTAACACGATTGACCGCGAAGCTACTTATCCGATTTCCCAGAGTATGACGGCTTGGCAAATTGCAGATATTCTTCTAAATCAAGGTAAATACACTCCCTGCAATCATGGATGTCCCGATACAAATTTCAATCCAGAACTTTTACCGGGCGGAGATTTAGCCCCGACAATAAAACAGAAATACGAATGGGTAAAAACTTATGCTGATTGCGTAAAGGCAATAGGCAACGACGGAGGTCAGCTTTCATCCGAGCAGTACTACCAGAGAACTGGCATAAGAAGATGTGTGGCTCCTGATGGAAGAGAGTTTACCGATGGCAAAGAAGGTTGGTCAGAAGTACCCTCCCCATAGGGTTTTAGAGATGGCGACTTCGCAACATCAAAATAATAAGCAGTACACTTCTGACTTATTTTCTGATTTTAATTGTTTGGTTAAATTTTTCTTCTGAGATATTTCCAAATGCATGCTTTTTAGTAAACAATTCATCTCCGGTCTTTTTTAACGCTCTTAACCTTTCGTTTTGAGGATATAGAAAGATTAATCTATCAAGAAATGCCGGTATTCCTACCGACCTTCTTCCCTCTAGAACTTGGGCAGCACTTTTAAGCATTTTTTTATCGTTTGCGACAAGAACTAATTGTGTATGGTTCTGACATACTAAAATTTGTGCATAATCGGTTGCTGATATGTTGCTAAGCACTAAATACTTTATTTCTACTCCATCATTAATTAGAAACCTATTCTCTTTTCTATTTGGTTCCATAGCAGACTCAGAAGTAAGAATATGACTGAAAAAACTAGTAAGCTGCGTAGGGTTTAATCCTTTTGACCCTTGTATCAGCTCTGAAAGAACAAGGTCTATAACAAAGAAATTTACATCTCTACATTCTTCTAGCGCTTTGAAAATACTAGCCCCACTGTGCTCATGCATCACCTGAAAATAAAGTATTGCACTGGTATCCAGCAAGAAATTATATTTCTTTCCATACTTCAGAAGTATTTTGATATTTTCTTCCATTCCTAATTTTATACCTCTAATACATGTACAATTAATGCTTTTTTTGAATGGCAAAAAAATGAGGCCGAAGATTTTCTTTGCGCGACTCTTTGTATCTTTTATCTTATTTCCGCTTGCCTAGAAGCTTAGGTAAGTTTGTAAGGCCGAAAACTGAAGTTCCCTAATTAGATATCGCTCTTCCGCCTATTATCCTCTCTGCACAACATCTGGCAGTTACCAGCATTGGTTTTGCCTCCCTCCACCCAAGGCGTAATGTGGTCTGCCTCCATCTCTGAAATATCCCACTGTTTTTTACATACAGGGCATTTCCCATTTTGTCGTTCATATGCTTCGCGCTTCATCTTGTCGGTAAAAGCTCTAATAGATAAATACTTTTGCTGTCTAGTTAAAACGTAGGGATAGATACCAGATTTTTTAGTTACGTCTTCGTCTTGCATTAGTTCTTTAATTTCTGACTCCAACTTTTCAGCATCTAGCTTAGCTTCCTTAAATTCGTTATACAGAGGACCCCACTGAACACCGGCCATCTCTCTACGATAATTTGTAAAAGTTTTTCTAACCCAATCAATTACATCTTGAAAATAATTCCACAATTCATCAGCATTCGCATCATGCTGATGCCTCGACATGTAATCTTCAATTTCACCATTATTTATCCAAGATAAAGCACTTTCCAAGTATTCCTGTCTTATAGGTGAGCCATTAAGAAGTGAGCCATCATCGTTCGCCAAAAGATACGCAACACAATTTGTTTTACTGAATTTTAATTTTGCATCTGTGAGCCATGTCCCCGTATACACCGCATTTCGCAACTCTTGGTCAGTTAATTTTTCACCTGCGATATTGATTATCCTAAACCAATCCAGGCGTTCTTTGTCAGTTCCCTCGCAAAAGTAAATCATTAATTCATATTCCAAAATCTGGCTTTGTTCCTCAGGAGTTAAGTTGTGGAATGTAGCAAGTCGGCCATTAAAATCAAGAGAGAAATCGCCGTTGACAAATTGCGCAAGACTGATTGTACGTTGCTGACCGTCAAGCACTTCATATCCTCCGTCGTCACGCACAACCCAATACATTACATTCAGAGGAAAGCCATTTTTGACTGTATCAATAACAGCATCTCTTTGTTTGTCTTTATACACAAACTCTCGCTGATATTTAGGACGTATATCAAGTTTTCCGTTATAGCCTATTACACCCTCCTCAGCATCATCTTTATAGTCTTTTATCACCTCACGAACTTTAATTTTGTGCAATTCAATTTTCATTTTTATTTTTGGCTTTTATTAGAATACGAAGATATTTTTCAACGCTATTAACAAGTGGTCTTCCATGTGGCGTACCTTTATATCTTATACCAACATTTTCTTCCCCCGTATTCATAATTCCCAGTAACTCAAACTGCTCAGGGTTATATTTATCAACAAATGTAATTGGCACACCCATAAATCCATTATAATTCATTGGGATTTCGGAAACTTTGTCAATGTTTATAGCGTTATAGTTGTCATACCTTGGAAACTCTTCTGGTGTATATTTTTTGTATAACACCATATTTTCATGCCGCTTAGTCGTGTCTAGGTTCGTAAACCACAAAATGCGTCCCATACTGAAGTACTTAACTCCATTTACCACTTTTTTTCTTGACTCGGTCGCAATATCATAATCATCGGGCACTTGGAACCATTTTGTACCGCCATTGTCGTAACCAAGCCATAGCCCATTCTCTTTAATATACTTAAAAATGTCTTTTTTAGTTATGTTATTTTGGTCGCCTAGTATTAAAAATTTCTTTTTGTACTCCATGAGCTGAGCCAAGTATTCGCGAAAAAGTGAAAATGGTGGGTTAGTCACTACTATATCCGCTTGTTTTAGCAACTCAATACATTCTATGCTTCGAAAATCACCGTCGCTGCTTAACGGGGACCACTCATTGTTTTTGTTAGCTCTAAGCTGTTCGGAAATATCACGCAAATCAAATGCACCATCGCCATCTATATCGTGAACTTCATTAATAACAAACTTGTTAGCTGTAACCTTAGGACGCCATTTAACTGGTTCTGGTTGCTTCTCCTCCCCAAATAATCCAATTTGTGTGTTGGCAATAGGCGAAGGTTTGTAACTAGTCGTGATTAATTGCTTTAATTTCAATGCATTGAAATTAGATGCAAAATACTTAAAAAAGTTACTTTCAAAAGGGTCATCACAATTGCAATATACAATCTTGTTATTGAATTGCTCTTTGTAATGCCGAAGTTCTTTTTCAATGTCAGTAAGTTGAGTATAAAACTCGTCCTTTTTTGCTTTGCTAGCGTTGCGTAAGTTTTTATTTAATGATTTACTGGACATACGTTTAATTTTCAATTTATCTTCAAAGAAACCTAACCGCATTATAACCCCCATAACTAGCACTTTCTACCTGTGATAATCGAGTATTTATGTAAGCCAAACAAGTTTACTTTTGGTAATCGTGTCTTATGCAATACCATTGCTTATATTTTACCTTCAGATACCGTGCTAACTAAATCTAAAGCCGAAGATTTTTGAAAGATAGATAAAGGGATACCTTTGTGCATTTAACAGCTTATAACACAGTCTTACAAGCTTCTAAGGCCACAAATTATAAAAATGGTATTTCAGATAAGACGGTTTCCAACTCTCCAACTCCAAAGATAGCATCCTTATCAAGTTTAAATGTTTTAGCTGTTGTATCACAAAAACCTAAAAGCCCGCATTTTTTGAATTTTTTTCCACTTCCACATCCGCACTTATCATTCCTGCCTATATCGATTAATTGAACCCAAGTCGGGTATATAGACCTCAATTGGAAAAGTCGAGCCCTTACGCGTGGAAAATGACATTTTTTGTATTGTTCTCCGTGTAAAGAGCATGGACAAATTTCGCTTGGAGAAAATTCACCATGCTCATATTCCCAAACAATAAAGGCGTTGGCATCATGAAGATGTTCTCCCCCCGGCCACATTCCCGTTAACTGTTTACAATAAAACTTTAGTAAAAATGTTTGTACCACTGGTACAACATCAACTAAGGAATGTTTGCCGATAAAATCTAATTCTGTCGAGGGTCTAAAAGCGTAACAAATTGTTTGGTCTTCTTTGCCTGTGCCCATTATATGTTCACAGCCTAGGCGTTTAAGTACTTTGTTTAAGTCAATTACCTTAGGGAAACTTAGAGGGTAATCTCGTTTGCAAACCACCCGCACTTTGAGAGGATTGTAGGACAAACTTTTAGGAATTTTTATTTGTCCTGACTCATCGCTACAACCAATTTCGCCATCCCAACAAGCTTCGCCATTGTCGGAAATATAATGACGAAAATTTGGATACTGAGTTTGGAAAGCGAGTTTTTCTTCCTCAAACCGCTCAGGGAACAATTCGTACCATTGTTTACTTGGACTCTCCCCAAGAAGCTGACTGTACAACTTTTCTTTCTCCATAGCTTAAATTAACTCCCAACGAACTACTACCAGCAAAGACAGAGCCTTTATTTATTTTTGCTCCTAATTCACTTGCTACTTTTTTCTCTTCTAAAAAATCTCCCATACTTGGCACAACTTTTCCCCATGCTCTTACGGCAGCCTCAGTATTCCCTTCTTTTTCTACTTCAAGCGCACCAGAAGCCATATCAGCAAGTTCTCTAAATTTATTAATTACTTTCGTTCTTGCTTCCTGACTCTTTGCTAAAAAATAATCATCTACAAAATTTTCTTTATTTGCGGGGTCAGATAAGCCGGGGTTTTTAAGATAAACCTGAATTTTCCTCAAGAACTGTTCAAGACCCAGCGCATACGAGTATATTTTTCCATCATAAAACATATCGGCAGCAGCTAGCTCCAAGTGAAACGACCTGAGTTTTAAGTCACCGTCATTAAACATATCTCGCTTAAGCGACTTAATTATTCGTACCAACCTCTTAAATCTTTTTTTACCGGTTACCTTTTCAGATTTCTCATTAACTTCATCTATCAGTTCCACATGCTTTTTGGGGTTAGAAATCATGTAGGTATTTTCTGTGTCACAAGCAATCTGAAAATCCTTTCCGTCATCTGTTTCAAAGGCAGGAATTATATCTACACTGAACTCGTCATCATAAATTACGGTTACTGAATGTTCCTGACGTTCTACTTCTAGTCCCAAATCTTCAGCAATTTCCCTTAAAACTTTTTCGAGTTTATCCAATAATTTTTTGGGGGTTATGAGTTCGTCTAGTTCTTCGTCTTTATAGCTATGGCTGTCTAAAACGATAAAAAAGTCAATATCCTTCGGTGGCCGGTTCATGGTATGGCGCCTATAAGAGCCTGTTAAAAAGGTCGAAGGGTTCTTTTCCTCATCATCAGAAGATTTAATCTTAAGCTTTTTCACCAAGGCCTCTGCCAATTCTTTGTGGGCCGATGATACTTTGCAAATATCGCATTTTTCGTTGTCACCCTTACACTCTCCTTTACAAAGCTTAGTCAAATTTAGTCTCTGCACTAGCAATTGGTCAAACGCTTCTTCTACAGTCATGTTTCATCCTCCTTTAATCCCGGCATTGCCGATAAAATGGTAAAAGTCCAACTTACCAAAGTAATGGCCGACTGAGCAAAAGTTGCATATGGATAATTTTTGAGTAGAGACCTATCAACTTGTCCAGCATAATAGACCAATAGTGGCACTTCCGAATTATTTTTAACGAGAGAAGTTGAAAGTTTTTCGAGTTGCCCCGATAGAGTGTCTTGATAAACAAAAATAATTAAATCGGAATTACCATCAGGCTTGCCCGGTTCGGTCAGTACAACATCGTTAAAGCCTCTTCTGTTCAGAAGTTTGATTTCTTCAGATTTCATAGCATCCCACTTCTCTTTATTTGCTACGACCATAATCCTTTTGCCAAACCCAAATTGGGCGTTCACAACATCCTTAGCCCACCCTTCTGCCTTTGTCTGCAAGTAAGCCTGTTTTTTAGTTATGAATTCGTTTAACGCTTTGTCAGCTTTTTTATTAATTCCGAAGATTGTTCCAAGAAAAGCCACAATGCCCACAATGCCCGCGCCTCCCAATAGTGCTAAAACAACCTGTACCAATCCAATCATGTCCTGTTGCTCACGACTGACCTTATCTTCGTATCGAACTGCCGAGTCTTTCAAAAACTCATATTGCTGACGGAGATAATCGGCGTCAACTATTGGCGTTGGCGATACCGTATCAATTGGGCTCGATGATTGAGCATAAGCTGTCAACGGTTTGACCATAAGTCCCCCGAGGACGAGGGAACTACCCAAGACAAAAGCAAATATGTTTATGTAGTCATTTATTTTCATCTCAATTATCTCTCTCCACATATCGGGTTAAGTGTCGCCCTCAACCCTGACTCAACGGATAACCTTAATGCTGGACTGTCTACCTTCAAAAAGGCGATGTTAATAGGCATGCCATTCGAACAAGTTGTCCAATTAGACTTCCTTTCGTGATTTTCTCCGTTTAGTCTTTGACCGGCACTATCGGTTTCACCCACATCCAACCATACTTGCGAAGTGTAAACGACATAGACACCGGGGACATTATTGAAGCTGGTTCCCAAAACCCATGGACCTTCGAAATTGTAATTTGCTATATTTACCATATTTCAATCTTATTTCTTGCAAATTTTTTATTTGCATAGGCATTAAAAGCATGGTACCATAACTAGTAGACACTTGCAAGTAGACACTTATGGAATATAAAGCACTGACCACTAACCAGAGAAAAGTACTGGAGGCAGTTCTCGTCAAATCAGATAACAATGGTTTTTCCCCAATTAGTATTAGGGAAATCCAAAGTGTTACAGGGCTTCGTTCCGTACGCGGAGTTACATTGCAACTTGAAGCTTTGGAAAAAAACGGGTTAATTTTTAGAAATCATGGAAAAAGCGGTATCAGAGTAAATACGGCCTTGTTGCAACCAACTGAAAAAGTTTCAATACCCCTTATGACCAGTGTAATTCCCGCTGGATACGGCTCTCCAGCAGATAACTACACTGACCAAACTATTGAAGTGTCGCTTTCAGATACAAAAGGAATAGAAAGTGCCTTTGCGGTTAAAGTAAGTGGTGAAAGTATGATTGGTGCTGGGATAGAAGATGGGGACATTGCCGTAATAGCGCCGCAACAAATTGCCAACGATGGAGATATTGTAGCAGCCTTATACGAGGATGGTGTTACCCTAAAAAGATACCGCATTGTCGATGATATACCAATGCTCACTCCTGCAAATCCTAAGTACGAACCAATCACAAAAGAATTTTCTATCCAAGGTAAGCTTGTAAACATTCTAAAATCTGAGTCCTAGTGCCAATATCTGTATTCGGCGTGAAGATATACCCATACTGAAAGGTGGTGATAATTCATGTCTTGGGCTACATCCCAAAAACGCTATGCCAAATCGGCCAAAGGTAAGGCTGCTAGAAAAAGGTATTTAGAGTCGCCGAAGGGTAAAGATATGCGCGAAAAATATCTGGCAAAATTAAAGGAAAACCGAAGCTTATAAACTAAGGCCGAAGATTTTACCCGCCAGCTATATCTATCATTTTCAAGGCTAAAACACGTCCTACGCTGTCCTAGAGGGTTGTATCGCCGGAAAACAAAGCTGTCTAATTACCAAGTCCACGCGCCGAAGCTGTTATCGCAAGCAATCGAGAGTTCGCTGACTATTGTTGTATCGTTATCAAATCTCGTTCCATCTTTAAGCACAAAAACCGCATAGCCCATCGTATAGGTTTTTCCCGGCTCAAAATCGTCCAATACTTCTGTGTCAGCTCCTAGTAAACCCTTCTCCTGCGGATAGCGGTACTTGCCGTTAAGTGTCATCCTGCAGGATTTCCATGCACTATCATCTAAATTTGTAACATGGAATTGGACACCGTCAAAGTCTACTTTCCCATTTAGTTCTTGTTGTGGCACAGAAGTCGGTTGAGGCAAATCCTTAGTTACATTATCTGCAACTGCCCACCCGATTATGGTTGGCACCCCTAATAAAACTAAGAGGATAGTAAGGATTGGGTGTCTGCTTATCCAGTTTCTTAAATCACCTTGGCATTTGGGGCAGCGGGTTGCCTTTTCATCAATTTTAGACTGACAAAACTTGCACTTTTTCATATTGCCAGATTATAGCCTGTTTCAAAGCCAAAATCCAATGTTTACTTAATGGAGTTTCCAATGAATACGCCCGACAATGTGAGTAATCATGGCAAAGCCAAATACACCGGAAAAAATTCGCTTTACTAATAAAGTCGCAGAGCAAGTCCATAAAGTAAGGATAAAGCAACATATCAGCCAAGAAGAACTAGCGTTTAAGGCAGGTCTTAATCCCGCCTATGTAAGCCATTTAGAGAGGGGTGTTTACTCTCCTACGC
>MEWG01000003.1:0-4069 GCA_001773295.1 candidate division WWE3 bacterium RIFOXYD1_FULL_39_9 | reverse complement strand
TCCTTCCGCAAACTAGTTTTTGTCATTCTAAGAAAAACTAATAAATCCTTATTGCCTGGCTTCAAAAAACCGATTTCTACTTCTTTCTTCTAGTTTTAATTGGCGGAAAAACATTTCCGCTATGTCAAAATTTCGCTGGATAAATTCTTCAAATTTCTACGGATTTACAGGCACAATACTTGCACTAGCCCCTTCCCTGAATATAATACGAGGTAGATGAAGATTGAACCGATTGAAATTGTTGGCATTGTCGACCCAAAACTATTTACTGACATTAGTATCTTGCTAGATAATGATAATTTCAAAGATAGAATTGGTTCTCTCAGGCAAGAATTCTCTGAGCAACTTAACTTGGTGCTTCCAATCCCCATAGCTCAGTACCTTGAATTCTTAAAATCTGTAAAAACTGAGTTTTGGAGCCGGGTACTTGACAGAGTCACTTACATTCGAGGTAATTTTTTACTTACTAAAAACTATGAGGACGTAATTCTTAAATCAGTTTTTTGCGGGGAGGTTGACAGCGAAGATTATTTTTTAGCCAAACTTAAAGTAAAAATTGACAGCCTCGACCCCAATGGAGATATCCCAGACGACCAATACTCAATAGCTATATTTCCAGGGGTTAGAGATGTTGACCTGAGTGAAATTAATAAACAATTTCAAAAAGAACTTCACAAAAGAGCTAATCCTTCCAAACCAACGGATGAAAATGTAGCCGATTATAGTTGGTCACCTCAACTTAATTTCCGCGACGAACCCAGTAAGCCTACCATAATCCAATCTCGGAATTGGTATCTCACGGTTAAGGTCAATAGAACTAAGTCTTTGGTCGAGTTAGTTGATGACTTAACCATTAATTGCCCCGTGGATATGGAACACGGAAAAAGGAAAGAGGCTTTAAAACTTGGATTAGTCAATTGTCAGTGCTTTGATGAGTCTACAGTAAGAAAAAGTATCGTCGCTTACGAAAAATTACTTCGGAAAAAACTGCTGACCTAGGTTTCCTCCAAAATCTTCAACTCCTCACATATGCTTTTAGTCAGAGCATATGTCTAACAAGATTGATAACCAAAAATTAGTTGAGGAAGCTGCCCGCGAATGGGTCGCTGTCTGCTTGATGCTAATAAAGCATAAGCAACAAAAGGAGATTAAAAATGGAAAACCAAAACAAGATTAATACTACTAGTGACTTCTATGCTGTATCAGACTTAAAACTCCAATCGTTTTTGCGCTCTATGCACCCAGACTCCTTCTTCGGAGTTAATAAAAACAGCAATAAAGTCGTATTTCTATTTAAAAAAAGTAAAGAGATTGTAGACATGGCAGAAGGCTATCTGAGAGGTGACAAATTTACCATGTCCCCGCTAGCAATGGCCCATTATTTAGATGAAGGAAAGGCGCTGATATTTAACGACTATAAAATTTGACGCATATGGAAATTGAAGATAAATTGAAAAAAACAGGTTTCGTCGCTATCTCTAACGAAATAGCTGAAGCTCTAGCGAGAACAAATCTATCCGAATACGAAAGCAGGTCACTTTGGGTTATACTCCGCAAAACATACGGGTGGAATAAAAACTCCGACCTAATCTCAATCGGACAGTTTGCAAAAATCACTGGAAAAGACGGGGCAAACATCTTTAGAGCTATTCGCAGACTTGAAGATAAAAAAATTGTGCTCGTAAACAATAAGGAAAGAATTAATTCGTACTCTATAAACCCCAATACCCATGAATGGAAAATTGACTCAATAACTATTGTTCGTAACGACAATGGTGTTAGTACAGACAATAATGTGCCCAGTAACAAAATGCAATTGTCTTTAGAAACAAAGACTTCATTGTCCCCAGCAACTAATACAATAGACACTAATAAAAAAACACTCCTACAAAATACAAGTAATAGCTCTAATACAAAAAATAAATCCGATTTGGCGATATTGGTGGAATACTACCAGCGCCTTTACACTAAGAAGTTTGGTGCTAAACCGACAATAGGAAAGAATAGCTGGGGTAAATACGGCAGATTATTTAAAGCGAAGTTAGACCAAGGTATTTCACCCAAAGAGGTTGTTCTCGCCTTGCGGACGTTTTCCAAATCACCCGACTCAAGTCCTTCACGACTTGGTTTTGACCTAGGTATATTTCTCAGCGACTCTGTTTTTAACAAAATGCGAGCACTATCAATAAAAAGTTCAGAAGAACAGGAGGCAGAAGATAAATATGGCAAGTACTAAATTGTGTTGTATCTGTTTAAAAGAATACGTTCCTGAAGAGGGAGATATGATTTTATTGGAAAGTCTAAGGAATGACAAACCTGATTGGTATAACTTTTACTTCCCCGGTGTTTCCGTTAAAGCGCACTTAAAATGCAGGGTGAAGTGTGCCAAATATAAAGTTGGTGGCCTCGCAGATAGGTGGATAAAGGCAGGTGAACCGATTATTTCTGGCGGAAACAAAACTGCTTTGAAAGCCATAAAAGACATTACTTCGCAGGTAAGTCAGCACCTCAATCCTAGTGGCATATATCTGTACGGAAAACCAGGAGTGGGTAAAACCCACCTTTTGGCACTATTAGCAAAATCTTTAATTGAAACAGGTTATCCAATATCGTGGAGTAATGTCCCGGAAGTATTAACAAAAATCAAAAATAGCTTTGGGAAAAATTACAGTTACGATGAAGAAGAAACCATTCCCCAAGCAATACACCGAAAACTTGTGGGGTCAAAGTTTCTTTTCCTTGATGACCTTGGTGCTGAGTCAACCACAGATTGGGTGAAAGAAACTTTATACGAGGTAGTGAATAATCGCTACGAAAACAACCTTCCAATCTTTATTTCAAGCAACAATACCCCAGTAGATTTGTGCAAAGTAATCGGAAACAGGTTCGCTTCTAGGATTATTGAAGTATGCCCGCCTATAAAGGTTGAGGGCGAAGACATGAGACTAAAACCAGAAATACAAGCTAAAAATTCAGAAATTATTATCCCTCCCTACTGCCTTCATCTTTCAAGGTAGTTATGGGTGAGAATAATTATTAAAAGATATATAAAAAAATAGAGGCCTCCGACCTTGTAAATCTTGAAGCCTCTATAGCGCTAAGGGTGCCGTTTTTAGTGGCCTTTAGCCCTTATCTAATTAACTATACCAGATAAATAAAAATGCAAAATACTAACAAACCATTAAAAGTAGGCATAATAACAGGCGCTAGACGCATAAAAGCTAATGCTAGTACCGCTAGGGAGTTTTATAATCCCTCTCCGCTGTTCCGCTACAGGATTGAGTACTGTGCGCAAAATTGCGACGTTGTTTACATTATTTCGCCGGAGAAATTTTTAATAAGCCCGGAAGACTTACCGCCAATAGATAATCAGGGATTGGAAAACATTACATGGGAAGATTTTAAGAAATGGAAGCAGAAAGCAGTAGAAATAATAACTCAATTAATACCAACGGGTTCTACTTTAGTTTTTCTAACAGGTAACAGGTTCCGTCAGCTAATACCCCTCCTATCTGAGAAGTATGAATGCCAAGAACCAACTAAGGGAATGGATATAGGCAAACAGCTTAAACACTTTATCAATCTTTTTGGAAAGGTGGAAATATGAAAAAAGCAGTCATTTATACAAGAGTTTCAGACCCGAGCCAGATAAGCGGTAAGTCTTTAGACGTTCAAAGAGATAAATGCGAAAAATGGGCTAAGGAAAACGGAGTGGAAATTGTTGGTATATACGAAGATGGTGGTAAAAGCGGTACTAGAACTGTCGGGAGAGATGCTTTAGCCGAGCTTATAGAGCGCTGTAAAAAAGAACACATAGATTATGCGCTAACGATTGACACGGATAGAATTGCACGCAATGAGTGGGACCATTTTTACATCCGAAAGGAACTTGAAAAAGTCGGGACAAAATATATCGCCATCAATCAGCCGATGATAGATGACTCACCGGAAGGAAGGCTAATAGATACCATGTTAGCCGGGATTAATGCTTTCCAAAGCCGTTTGACTGGAAGAAAAGTAAAGCTTAGCCTTATGCGCAAATGGGAGCAGGGAGATTACCCAAGCTGGG
>MEWG01000002.1:24542-27480 GCA_001773295.1 candidate division WWE3 bacterium RIFOXYD1_FULL_39_9 | reverse complement strand
CGCATACAAGTATAAATATAATATTTGTAGAAATTGACATAATCAAAAGCATTAGCGCGGACACCAACGCTGCAGTAAAAGCAGTTTTTTTCTTGCCAAACCTTGAATATATGTGTGGCGCAAGTAAGCTTGTAAAGATAGGCGGAATCATGTATGCAGCAAAGAAAAATGACCCAAGCCGGTTTACTTCCTTAAGTTCTTGAGAATAAAGAGTTCCGATTGTCCAAAAACTGGAATCTAAAAGCCATAGAGATGCTCCAAAAATTACCATCGGCCAAGCTCTGCTTATTAACGATTTTATAATTCCGGTCTCAAGTACAATATTTTTTTCTTCTTGTTGTTGCAACAAGTTTATGCCTTCTGTGTCCGATGCTCCGTGAAATTTCTTCCTAAAGAAATGAAATGTCAGCGCAGCAACTGCAAATGGAAGGATCGCAGCGTAAAACGAAGTCTTCTCCCCTATTTCAAGCAATAACACACTGATCATTGGTCCGATAAAATAAGCAATTGAATTAAAAGTATTTAGTATCGACCATGCGAGCGCATGTTTATCGGGCGACATGTGTTTATGGATAAAGTTAAAATTTGAAAATCCTTTAAATTCGTAATAAGCGCCCCACGTAAGCATGGCCATAACAAAAAACAAGGGTTTGCCGGGCATAAAAATCAGTATTAATGGGAAAAACAGTGTGGTTAGGAAAGCCAGTTTAATAAAGAACACGTACTTTCTGTTCCAAAATTTTTTGCTAATAATAAAATCAAGAAACATACCAAAAAGTGAAGAAGTGGATAAAATTATTCCCATCAAGAACGCACTATTCACTTTGCTCTCAATATAGATGGGGGTTGAATAAGACATGAGGGAGTCGCCAACTCCCAAGAAAAACAGAACCAACGAGTAACCAATTATGGGTGAAATATGTTCTGTCGGTTTAAAATCTCTTACTAACGGCATATGTTATAAATCTTTAATAAGCTCTGACTTTTTTCTGTGAAAATCCCTTTGACTTATTTTGTTTTTATTTAGCAATTCCTGGAGTCTGTTTAATGATTTTTCGTAATCGCTAAGTGTAACTTTCGAGCCGGTTTCAACCTGCTGATGTTTGGCGTGCGAGTGATAGACTTTTTGATCTAAAATCTTTTTAGCTTTTACTGCGGGTTCGGTAGGTATGAACCTCAGAACAATATTGTCAGTTCCGGCCGAGTAAATGTCTAAACTGGAAAAGAAAATGCCCTTATTTAAGGTAACCTGCGATATTTGACCGTAAGATATGGAAATTTCCTTCACCCAAATCCATTTTCGTTTTTTATAGATCAGTATATCGTCGTATACGAATAGATATGGCGGAAAAATCGTTCGGTTGAGCGATCTCAGCCCCTGCAGCTTTAGTAGTAGTTTGGACATATGTATGTTAGCCTGCCGAGACTGTTAAACCTTAAAGATCGTCATCTGTGTCAGAAAACTCGATGTCCCTCTCAAGTTCCGGAATGTAGTCTACCCCGTGGCTTTGTTTCTGTTTGGGCTTCTTTTTAACATTTAAAGCTTCTAGAACTTCGGGATCTAATTCTGCGTGAGGACTTTCTTCGGGTTCTTCGTCTTCGAGCTCGGTACTTATAATTATATGCTCTTCTCCTTCAGTGTCATACGAGGACTTACTTTTTTTCTTATCTACGGGTTTATTGCTAATTTTGTTTTTTTCTTTTGGCATAGGCAGACTTCTTACGCGGTATTTTCTGCGCGTATTAAAATTCATTACTTACTAATAATGTATTATGCATACCAGAATATTCTTGTCTAGATGCATTTTTATACTGATGTATAATATATCCCATGAGTGAACTATTTGACGTAATAATAATAGGCGGCGGTCCTGCCGGTTTAACGGCAGCAATATATGCTTCGAGAGGTTATCTGAAAACTTTGGTTATTGCTGGAAATCCAGCAGGGGGTCAGTTAACACTTACAACTGATGTTGATAATTATCCGGGTTTTCCTGAAGGAATTTTGGGGCCCGAGCTTATTGAAAAGTTTAGAAAACAGGCCGAAAAGTATGAAGCGACGTTTTTAGACGATAATGTTGTAAAGGTGGCTGAGATTTCAGGTGGGTTTGAGGTTGAGACTGACTCCGGGAAAAAATTTCAAGGCAAATCTTTATTAGTTGCATCTGGTGCTTCTGCGAAATGGCTGAATATAGAAAGTGAGCAGAGATTACGTGGAAAAGGTGTTTCGGCGTGCGCTACATGTGACGGTTTCTTTTTCAGAAATAAAAATGTTGTTGTTGTAGGCGGCGGAGACTCTGCAATGGAGGAAGCCACTTATCTAACTAAATTTGCAAATAAAGTTACAATATTGGTTAGAGGATCAAAAGAAGAGATGCGCGCAAGCAAGATTATGCAGCAAAGAGCTTTCGATGATCCGAAAATTGAGTTTTTATTTAACTCACAAGTTCAGGAGGTTTTAGGAACAGAATCAGTTACCGGTCTTAAGATCCTAAACAATAAAACAAACGAGGTAACTACCTTGGACGATGTTCAAGGTCTATTTGTAGCTATCGGTCATAAACCAAATACAGATTATCTAAAAGATCTGGTTGAACTCAATGAATTAGGTTATGTAAAAGTCACAGATAATACTAAGACCTCTAAAAAGGGCATTTTTGTTGGCGGAGATGTTTCGGATTTTAGATATAGACAGGCTATAACGGCTGCCGGATATGGTTGCATGGCGGCGATAGATGCCGGTAAGTATTTGGCAGGTCATGACCATTAAGAAGAATCTATTTTTAATAGCAGTTGGTCTATTTTTTATCCTTTCGTTTGTTGTTCGTCTATCTCAACTTGGGCATTCAACTTATTACGGCGACGAAACTAAAACCTTATATACCGATAAGACTATTCCCGCAGTTAAATTCATGTTCGATCAACGAAAAGGTCCGGT
>MEWG01000002.1:6723-24512 GCA_001773295.1 candidate division WWE3 bacterium RIFOXYD1_FULL_39_9 | reverse complement strand
CTGCCCTTTGCAGTTGCAGGTTTTCTAAGTGTTGTTGTTTTCTTTTTCTTGGCTAAAGAATTTATGCCGAATTGGTTTGCACTTGTAGCCTCGGTTCTCTACTCCTTTAACGGTTTTAACGTCGCATTTTCCAGAACAGCACAATATCAGCCTTTTTTATTGCTCTTTGGTTTATTCGGAGTCTTGCTCGTCTTGTATTATATTAAAAGGAGAAAGCACATTTGGTTATTTTCTGCGTCTATAATGTTCTCGTTGGCATTGCTCTCCCATTACGACGGAATATTTTATGCTTTGGCAGGGATTTTATTCTTGGCTCCGGAGTTAAAAGGCGGACAAACTCCTGTTAAGAATTTTTTAATTTACTTAGTACTCCCCATACTGATTTTTGCAGGTTCGTTCTATATTCCATATTATTTAACCGGTTATTTTGAATCCAATACAGTTAATTATTTGTCTAAGCGTTTTTTTGGTAGTGAGGATTATCGACCGTCAAATTCACTTTATACAATTTCTATTTATAATCCGTTTGTTTTGTATCTTCTAATGATGTTTGTGTTGTCATTAATAGTTGGTTTTAAGGATTTTAAGTATCGAAATGTATTGTACGCGTGGTTTTTTATACCATTTATCTTGTTTGAGTTAATAGCGTCTAACCCAGGAACTCATATTTTGCACTATTTTGTTCCACTATATCTCGCCGCCGGAATTGGTTTTAAGGTGATCTCTGATTTGATGCGCGGTAAAGCAAAGCTGGTATTAAGTATCCTTGCCGGATTGATTATTTTAATTCAAGTTGCAGTTTCAATCGCTATTTTTATTCCTTCTATGAGGTTAAATTACCCTTGGTCCGAGACGACTCTTTTTGGGGTAGAACTTGAGAAAGCGACTAAAAACTATCAGGTATTTCTATACGGCTTTCCGTATGACAGGGGCTTTAGAGAGGCGCGAGATTATCTGAATACTTTGTCCGGTGTTCGAGGAATTTATACTAACGATAACTCAGTTGCTGCCAAATATTATTTTATGAAGTACGACTTTACGCCTACCGGATCTAACTTTTTACCTAGATTTTATCTAGATGTTTACGATAGCCATGAATTTGTAACAACACCCCAGGAGTTTTTAAACAATTATGTTACAGAAAAAGAATTCTACGTTGATGGAAAACTAACAAGCACACTGTACAGACTAAGATCACTCTAAACTACTCAATTATTCTATTGATGTCGTCTTTTCTTGAGGATTACGGTAATTATGACTACCAATGTTATTGCAGGTACTATCAGTACCGAGAAGACACCTAGCCAGATAGCCGCAGTACCTATTTGCTGTAGTGATACGATCAAAGCTCTAATAGCTTGTTTGACAATTGCGTCAGGTCTCCAAGATTTTACAGGTGCGTAAGGAAGGCTCAGCTCGTCAGTTGAAAGATATATTGTTACGAGTGAAGTCGATGAAGCGCCTTCCAGATATTGAATTTGACCTTTGTAGTTATCGATTTGGTTTTGAATACTTTGAATATGAGGAAGAACCTTCATGATGTCCTCAACCGTTCTCGCTGAGTTCAAAATAGTCTCTAATCTAGCTTTATTGCTTTCTAGTTGTTTAATTCTTTCTTCGACATCTACGTACTGGTCTGTTATATCGGTGCCGGTAATATTTTCGGTTACAACTTTAACCGAATTACCTCTTAAATAAACAAGTAACTCATCAATGTACTCACTTGGAACTCTTACCTGCAGAGTAGCGTTCTCACCAAACTCCGGTCTATCCAGGTAGGTACTTACAATGTAACCCTTGTTTTCAATTACATTGGATTTAATCTGCTCAATTGACGATGTGACATTCTCAACTTGTAGTGAAATATAAGATTCAGTAATCATCATTCTGTCCTGAATCTCAGGTGTAGGCGCGACTTGATAGTCAGCTGGGGGAACTATCCCGGACATGCTGAGTTTTTGTGACGCATCAAAGTTACCGACAACTCCGCCACCCATACCGGCGCCGTAGCCGCCCTCAAAAGTGCCTATCTCGTTACGGTAAGCAAGATTTTGATAGATAGTAACAGGATTGAAGAATTTATATAAAACAAATAGGATAAGTACTGTTGCTAACTTGTTGTTTTTTGTCCAATTGAATAATCTAGAAAGCATTATGTAAATTATAACTCCAGCGTGGGTTTAAATACAATATCCCCTAGTTAATATCTTCAGAAAACAGTGAATTTACTTTGTCCCAATTTACAACGTTCCACCAATTCTCAATGTATTCATTGCGTCGATTTTGATATTTCAAGTAATAGGCATGCTCCCAAACGTCCAAAGCCAGAAGTGGAGTTTTTTCTTCAGAAATCGGACAGTCCTGATTTGCAGTTGAGGCTACAGCAAGTTTCTGTTTTTCATCAAGGATTAGCCAGGCCCAGCCACTACCAAACCTTCCCATAGCTGCCTTAGTAAACTCACTCTTGAAATCTTCGAAGGAACCAAAAGTAGAAATCAACGCTGCATTTAGCTTTTCACTGGGTTTCGTGTTTTTTTCTTCAGTCATTACATCCCAAAAGAAGCTGTGATTATAGTGGCCACCGGCATTATTCTTTACAGCTGTCTGGATGTCTGAAGGAAGTGAGTTTAAGTTAGCTAAAAGACTTTTTAAATCTATAATTTCAAGCTCCGGGTGCGTTTCCAGTGCTTTATTAAGATTATTTACATATGTTTGATGGTGTTTAGTATAGTGAATCTCCATAGTTTGCGCGTCTATATAGGGTTCAAGAGCATTAAATGCGTATGAGAGTTTTGGTAAAGTAAATATCATTCTTAGTCTCCTAAATATTTGTTACTGTCAATATAATATCATAACAGTAAGGTTTGTATGATATATTTTAAGCGGTGAAAGATTTAACCGTTAAAGAAAAAACTAAGAATTTTGAGCATTTAGCTTTAATCATTATTACCACTTTCATAGTTGTTAGGTCTTTAGGACTTGGATCTGACATATCTAATTCTGACGCAGCCAGATGGCATCGTAGAAGCGAAAGATTTCTTGAAGCTGTCAAAGACTTTAACTTAAAAGACACATATCAACATTATCAGCCCGGAGTTTCGTTAATGTGGCTTAGTGTGCCGATTAGGCAGGCTGTGCATATGTATCAACGCAGTTTAGGTGTTAACGCCGGTTTAACGCCGGAGTTTTATCCGTTGCTTCATGGTATTTCAAAACTTGAAATTGTATTGGTTTTAGCTTTTTTGCTTGGCATTCAAATGAAGTTGATCAAAGATCTCTATAACGATCAGACTGCACTATTGTACGGATTCTTTATTTCATTAGAGCCCTACTTGATTGGTATAGACCGCTGGTTCCATCTAACATCTTTAGAGGTTTACTTTGGATTTACAGCATTTTTACTTCTACTTTATGGGTTAAATAGATCTAACGTCGCTAACATAAGGACATCTGCATTTTTTTATTCACTTTCCATTTTGTCGAAATTCACATCCATACTTGTTTTGCCACTACACTTATTACTTATCTTAAAAAATAGTAATAAAAAAAGAATTGTTTTTGCTCTTAATTTTTTTGTTGTATTAGGCGTGTCCGTGTTTGTATTATTCCCTGCTCTAGTTGTTGATTTTAATAATATTTTGACAAAACTGATGGAAGTTGGTGCGGGAGCTGCTGCAGATACAATAAGACAAGAAAGCGTGTTTGTTTCTCCTTATATTTATTATTTGTCAATTTTAGTATTCAAATTGTCGGTCGTAACCTTGGTAATGTTTTGTTTAGCCATCTTAAACAGTAAAATTGTTTTCGGAACGTTTAAGCAGAACAAATATATCTTGATGTATTTTCTATTGTATATTGTCGTGCTTACTTTGTTTAAGCAGAAAATTGATCGTTATTCCCTAGTTTTTATATCTCCAATTATTTTACTAATTAGCTCATTTGTTTCGATAACACCGGTTATATTTAGAAAAAGCCTTGTAACTATGACCATACTATTTTTTCTTATTATCTCGTTTATGTACTATCCGGTTTATTCGGCATACTATTCGCCGTTGTTAGGCGGTACTGTCGGAGCCCAGAAGTTTAGGATTTATGATAACAGCGGAGAGTATTTTGCGCAGGCAGCCCAATATTTAAACAGTAACTATACTGATGTGAAAGTTTATGTTCCTAACAACATCGAATCGTTTAGTTATTTCTCACATAACGTAAATGTTGCGGATTACGGTGCCGGTGCACATTTTGAAGTTGTTTCTTACGATACGGATAGGCCAAAGTTGGAACCTAAACTTTGTCACACGTTAGAAAAAAGTTTTGGGCCGCTTTATTCAACATCTGTTGTTATTTTTAAATGTGAGAATTTTTAATAATCCTGTAGCCAAAAACCCTTAACTTTTTCAACGTCAAACTTATTTGAAATAACAGTAAGTTTTGGGTCTTGTTTAGATATTTCATCTACAACTAAAGTAATCTCATTTAAATTTGTGTTTCTAATTTGGTTTACTTCGTAGTCATAATCTTGTTCAGGTCGTCCGTGAAGTATTAATTCTGAATAGTAGTTTGCCCTAATTGATGGTTTTTCTATTAAAAATGCCAGATTTGCACATAAAATATTTTTTGCTTGATTTACATTTTTTGTAGTCAAATATGATTCAAACTCATTTTTGCTGTTTTTAATAATTCCAAGAACCTTTTCAAAGTTTTTATCATTAGTAGATGTGTAAATACCAAAGAGGCCGTAATTTCCTGCTGCGTAAGAGTCGCAGCTTAGTTGATAAACAAGTCCTTGATCCTCAACAAGCTTCTCTTTTAGGTACATATTTAATATTTTGGCAAAAATGGCTGATGGATATTTACGAACATCCGAGATCTTGTAGCCGTGAAAATCTAGCTTTATATAATGTTGAGTTAGACTCGGAGTCTGAGCAACCTGTACTTCTAGCCCTTGATTTTGTGTCAACTCTACCGACTCACTTTCGAAATCGTTTGTTTTTTGCGTAAAGTACTTGTTTATAAGCTGTCCGGTTTCGTCATCATCAAAATTACCGCAAATAACTAAGATAAAGTTATTGTTAGTATACGTGCGTTCTTGAAAGGATTTAATTATTCTTAAATTTAATCTTTCAACATCGTCCGATTCGCCTGTGTTTAATTTTGCAAGTCTATTTTCTGGAAATAAAATTCTATATCCAATACGTCCGATTAATTTTTCCGGCATGTCGTTATACCTTAGGATCTCCTGTTTAATTACGTCCTTAAGATTTCTTACATTTTTCTCTTCTAGCAAACTTTTGTAAAAAATCTCTGATAAAAAGATCAGTGCATTTTCTATATCCTCTTTTAATACATGTACACCAAACAGCACATCGTCCCTGCTTGTAGCTCCGACAAATTTTCCACCTACATCATTGATTAATTGGGTTAGTTTTTTATGATTCGGGTAGTTATCTGTACCTTTCAGTACAAAATGCTCCAAAAAGTGTGCCGCTCCTATTTCTCCTTCTTTTTCATAATTACTTCCGGCTTTACCACGCAACTGAACTACTACAGTTTCAATTTCTTTAGAAGGTAAAAGTACTACATTAAGTCCGTTTGAAAGTTGGTTAAATATGGGTTTGATCATGTATTTTAGGCAGAATCATTGACATACCTTGTTTCAAGGTACTAAACTTATCGTATGAAGTCAAAAATTAAACTGCTGCCCTTTTTGTTGATCGCACTTCTTTTGCAACCATTTTCATATTCAGCAACATTACAACTAACTAAAATTGGCGCACTTGATACCGAAGGCAAAATGTATACAGAATGGTGGTATACGGGCGTAAACCCTACTTTTGCCGGTAAAGCTACTGCAAGCTCCACTGTAACCATCGATGTAGGTGAAACTGACTACTCCGCAACCGCAAACTCATCAGGAGACTGGTCTGTAGGCACTCAGCTGAGCTCCGGCGACTATAGTGTGGTAATTACGCAAGGATCCGAAAGTTATTCTTTTACACTGCATCTTGGCCAGAGTCTTCCGGCAGGAGTAAATAGTAGCGGCGAAACTTCCCAGTCAACAAGCTCAGTTCCTGTTACCGGATTTAATCAGGTAGTAGCGCTTAGTTTTGGAAGTGGGATTGCCCTTTTAGCTTCTTATTTATACATATCAAGTGACATTAGTAAGAAAGCAGCATTTGAGAAAAGAATTTTACACGAAGACTAACATTAGTTTATGAAGAAGCTTCATACATACATCACACCACTGCATTTTCACTATCTTGGTTGGTCTATTTCATTAGCGGCGTTACTTGGATCACTCTATTATAGTGAAGTGGCGAATTTGCCACCATGTGACCTATGCTGGTACCAACGAATTGCGATGTATCCCCTAGTTATTATTTACATGGTAGGCATTCTTTTTAAGGACAGGAAGCTTTCCTATTACGCCATGCCGTTTGGATTTTTAGGCTTAGGTCTGTCCCTATATCAAATGCTTCTTCAATCGGGATTGTTGTCTTACACAGAATCTTGCAGATTTGGAATTTCCTGTTTGGATACTTCTTACAAACTGATGGGCGTGTTTACTATCCCGATGCAGTCATTTGTCGGATTTCTTCTCATAGTGTTGAGCACTTTTGGTGCTGTAATCCTCGAGAAAGCGAAGAAGGATCAGAAGTAATCCTCGTTTAAGTGGCACATGCCTCGTTGCTCTGAAGGTTCCCGTGCCTTATATTGAGGCAGAGTGACTAAATACTCTAAACACAAGTTAATACCGCATTTTCATATATTGGTCAGAGGTTTACCTGGTTCCGGAAAGTCCACATTGGCAAATAAATTAATCGAGCAAATCGATCTAAAGCTAATTGATCCTGATTTGCTGACAAGCAATAATATTTCCTTCAAAATGTTCCTTGAGGCTGGTTCTCAGGATTCGAGTTTCAGGGTATTGCCTAGTGTTACAAAGAAATATCGTTATAACTTAGATTTTGCTTTAAGAATTGATAGTACTTGTAAAAATTTTGTTTGGACCCAAGCTTGGTCAAATATGTATGGGATTAAAAATACATTTCAATTTTTGCAAAATCGTACTCGAGCAGAGCAGCTCAGATTTATAATAATCGAGCTCGAGGTATCGACAGAAACGGCTGTCAGCAGGTTGGCCAGTAGAACCGGGGATATTCCAAAATCTGAGGAAACAGTTAAAAGATTTACTGAAACTGCGGAGAAGTACACGTTAAGTAATTTTGACTACCATAAGATCGACGCCGAGTGTTCAGAAAATGAAGTATATTTACAAGTCGTAGATGTGCTGAGTAAGTATTTCTTACAGTAAAGACCCCCTAATCACCTCCACCAACCTATCCAGATCCTCGCGACTGGCCATAGGCCCGACATGCGTAGTTATATACCCTTGGTATTGCTCGTTGAAGACTGTCTCTTTGGCTTCACCCATCTTTTTATCGGGGTTGCTGTGCAATGGAAATAATCTCATGTGTAGGTGATTTACTCCGGTTCCTTCAATTGTTGCGGCAACGCGGTCTACTTTAAGTCCTTTTTTAAGTTTTTCTGCAGCTGACTTTACAGCAACAATCAGATCTTGCAGTATCGGGTCGTCGAGGTTGAGGTAGTCGGATTCGTAGTGTTTTTTTGAAATAACAATCGATGCTCCAGGTGTGTTAGGGAATAAGTCCAAGATAGCTATAAATCCCTCGTTTTCCCAGAATTTCGATGACTCGATTTCGCCGTTTGTGATTTTGCAAAATATACAATCATTCATATCTGAATTTTACATCATTTTTTTCCAAATAATGTATGTATTTGTTTTACCGTTGCGTCCGTCTGATTCAAAAGTATCAATAATTTTAACGTTCATATTTTCTAGATTCTTGATAAGCAGGTCTAGCTCTTGTGCGTCATAAAAATGGCAATATCTGATCGTATCCGGTTTGTTCATCCAGCCCAAAGTGTAGTCGTTGGTTTCCAGATCTTTTTGTATTTCAGGCACTTTTACGATTTTAGACTTATCAAAATTCCAAAAAGTAGATATTAGTAATCCGCCTGGTTTTACTAACTTAGCAACAGATTCAAACCATTCTTGTCTTAACAGCGAAGAAGGAATGTGATGTGTGATCCCAAAAGCGGTCACTACGTCGTACTTATTTTCTATTTTTGAAACACCCTGTATTACGTCGAACTTTTCAAATTTTGCGTTATTTGAAGTTGAAAAGCTATTAAGTGCCGTTTCTATTAGCTCTACATTTGTGTCTAGTCCGGTATATACAATATTGTCGGATACGCCTAAATCTATCAGATGTTTTAAAAACCTACCGTTTCCACACCCAAGATCCAATAAATCAATTTTTCCCTCTTTTTTTAGGTCGTGTATAATTTCTACTACCCTCCCCCACCCTTTCCATGGAAATTGTCTAGTCACATCAAATGATGCGGCTTGGGATTCGTAAAATTTGTTGTTTAGCCTTAAAATAGCTTCAATTGTTTTGTTGTCCATATGAATATTACTGATACACAACCAAAATCTGATAAAAAGCCACTTTTGTCAATAATTACAGCACTTTCGCAAGTGGCGACAGGAGTTGATCCGGAAAGACATGTAAGGAAAGTGTTATTTAGCAACCCAAGTCCTTCAGGAAGGATATTCTCAAAAAGTGAAGTTCTTTCCGAATATTCCAGGCTCAAAAATGACGGTGCTATTCAGCTATCAGAACCAGAGGAGGCACGATTTCTTGATGTAATAAGAATGAAAAGTGTAAGAACTATCTCCGGTGTTACACCTGTCACTGTTTTAACTAAGCCATTTCCGTGTCCAGGAAAGTGTATTTTTTGCCCAAATGATGTACGAATGCCAAAAAGTTATCTTTCAAATGAGCCGGGTGCGCAACGAGCCGAAGCAAACAAGTTTGATCCTTATTACCAGACCTACAACAGATTAGTGGCATTAAAAAATATTGGTCATCCGACAGATAAAGTTGAAATAATAATTCTTGGCGGTACTTGGACGGCTTACCCCGTTGAGTATCAGATGTGGTTTGTGAACAGAGTATTTGAAGCACTGAATGACTTTGGAAAAAACCTAAATCCAGAACCGATCAATCCAGAAGTTATGGGGCTTCCCTACTTAGAAAAGAATTTGGAAAATATTTCCGGTGACAAGATCAACTTGACATATAATCAAGTTGTTACAGCGGCTTTGAGAAAACCTTCATCAGACACAGTTTCGGAATCTGCGACTTTTGAAACACTGTACGAATCCCATAAGTTAAACGAGACTTCTCCGACAAAGTGCGTTGGACTTGTTATTGAAACACGACCGGATGAAATTACCGAGGAGGAGGTTATCAGGATGCGCAAATTGGGCGCTACAAAGGTTCAGCTTGGTGTCCAATCCTTAAACAACAAAGTGCTATCACTTAATAATCGCGGCCACGATGTAGATAAAACTGCCCAAGCATTCAAGTTGCTCAGAGATGCAGGTTTTAAGATTCATGTACATTGGATGCCAAATTTACTTGGTTCTGATCCTAAAAAAGATATAGAAGATTACAAAAAACTTTTTGAAGATCCTAGATTTAAACCGGATGAGATTAAGATTTATCCGTGCTCTCTAATTGAAAGTGCCGAATTAATGAGATTTTACAAAAGCGGTGAATGGAAACCGTACTCTCAGGAAGAGCTTCTGCATGTATTAACTGAGGCATTTAAGTTAACTCCCCGTTACTGCAGAATAACAAGAATGATCCGCGACATACCTTCGACCGACATTGTAGACGGCAATTTGAAAACAAATTTTAGACAAATAGTTGAGCAGAATCTCAAAAGCATAAATGTCACGCCTGTAGAAATCCGTTCCCGTGAGGTTAAAGAACTTAATCTAACAGAGAAAGACCTTTCGATTCTTGAAACAGACTATGAAACTGAGGCTACCAAAGAGAAATTCATTGAATATATAACAAAAGAGGATAAAGTTGCAGGTTTTCTAAGATTGTCCTTGCCAAACGGAATGCACTTTATTGAAGAGTTGTCTGATTCTGCGATTATCCGCGAAGTTCACGTGTATGGCAGAAGTTTGGAGATAGGCGAACACCAAAAAGGTAAAGCGCAGCATCTGGGTCTAGGCAGAAAATTGATAGACCGCGCTGTGGAAATAAGTAAGAAGAATGGGTTTAAAACTCTTTCAGTTATTTCATCAGTAGGTACAAGGGAATACTACAAAAAATTGGGATTTGAGCAATCCGGTTTGTATCAGCAGATGTCGCTCTAGATCAATTCGGGTTAATTGTTGAACATTCCCAAGAAAGATCCTATTAAGGACACTACTATACTGAATAGCAATGCGTACCAGAACGATACTACTACAAATCCCGGAACTAACATGGCCACAAGCAGTACTAAAACTGCATTTATAACTAAAGTAAATAATCCGAGTGTGATAAAAGTTATTGGCAATGTTAAAAATACTAGAATTGGTTTAACAAAGGTATTAAGAGTTCCAAGGACTATCGCCACAACGGCCGCGGTCAGGTAGGACGCAACATCAACACCGGGTAAAATATACGCTGCAACCAAGACAGAGACAGTATTTAGAATTAAGTTAAACAATAACTTCATTTTTTATTGGCAGTTCAAAGCTTTTTTACATTGAGCAATAGCTTCGGCATCCGACTGCGTATTACACATGTCGCAAGCTGACTGCATTTTATTCTGCAAATCATTTAATTGTTCTGAGAGGTCAACAAAAGTCACATTAGTGGGAACATCTAGCTTGGAGTTATCTACTCTCCACTTACTACAGTCATAATTTAGCTCATCCATAAGAGCGGCGCCATTAACTGAGGCCGCAGCTTCTTCATTTTCAGTTATTGCAGTATCTTGATTTTCCATCTTGTCTTTTACCGAAAGCTTCATGCCCTCTTCTCGATCAGATGACCACATATACATCCAACCGTCTTTTATAATTGCGTGATTTTCTAAAACTTCACCCTTTGTATTAGTGGCAGTTATGTCGGATCTGGAGTTTTTACCTGTAACGTAAACTACACCTTGCATCGAGGTTCCGTCTTTTTCACTTGAGAAAGTACAGGTCATGTTGTCCCCAGTACCCATGAGATCGTATAAATTACCGGAGATAGTACTATCTTCACTATCCGCTGTATTTGAAGGTTTTTCCTGCATTGCTTTATCCGAATTCGAGGGGGAGGCTGTTTTTTGCATGTAGAAAAACGCACCTAGACCAATTAACAAAAGTACTATAAGACCTATAATTATTATTTTTGGATTCTTCACATGTTAATTCTATATCAAATCTGTAAAAAATGTAAGTTTTAACATTACTATAGTGGGGTTAGTCATTAAAAAGAGGTAAAATAGACCGGTAATGTTATTTGAATTTATAACTACGCCGTTTTATATATTATTCTACCCAATTTATTTTTTGCTTAAGACTTTGTTTGATAAAGACAAGAGACCGTTGAAGAAGGCGCTATATGTTTTACTAGATTTAGCTGTAATTATCCCGATTTGGATCTTTTCAATTTATTTGAGTTTTTACGCAGTGGATAGATTAATCATCAATAGAAAAGCGACCGTACAAGTTACAGGAACCGGCTCCATGTATCCTACATATCCAAAAGGCGTCGCTTTGACACACGATGAGCAGACCCAGGAAATTGTCGCTGAGCCGTTGATGTTGGTTTATCCTAATGGCCTGAGTTTTAACGGAAAAAGATATTTTGCCCACGATATTGAGCGCGGAGACATTGTTTCGTTTATTAATAAAGAAATTATAGAGGAAGAGGGCGAGGAGATTGGTTATATTAAAAGGGCAATCGGGTTACCCGGCGAGAAAGTTGAGATCAGAGAAGGGTTAGTTTACATTAATGGAGAGCCGTTGGTAGAACCTTATACCGCTGCCCCCCACTCTACTTTTGGAGGTGAGTTTTTGCCCGAATGTAAGTTGACTGAAGTGCCGGCCGGTAGCTATTTTGTTTTAGGTGATAACAGAAAAGAGAGCAATGATTCGAGATTTAAGCTTGGTTTTGTTCAGGAAATGGACATAGATTATGTGCTGACCAAAGAGATGCAGCATGGAGTTTGGGACAAGAATTGGCGTAATACCGCAAACGACCTGAATGAATCCACAAAAATTAAATTAAACGCAGTCGAGTTTGTAAAAATGTTAAACGAAAGTCGAGTTTCTGAAAAGGTGAAAACGCTGCGTGTTGTAGATAGACTTAACACCTCTGCCACCTTTAGAGCAAAAAAGATTATCGAGACCGGCGATTTTTCATTTGAGGGAGATACGAGCAAATATAGCACGAAGCAGGCAATGAATGACGCGCATTATTCAAATACTACCTGGGGAGAAATACCTATTCAAGGATATTACAACGAGAAGGAGCTGATAGATTATCTCTTTGAGTTTCCAGATACCAAAGACTTTTTGATGCAGACTGATTTTGAAGACATTGGTGTAGGAATTTACGAAGGCGACCTCAACGGTTGTCCCACTCAGCTAATTGTGTTGCACTTTGGTGGTTATTTGCCGCCAGAATACGATCAGGAAGTTATCGATGCCTGGGATAGCCATCTAAGATCTCTAAAAGACATAAGAAAAGACTGGGCTGAACTTAAAGATTACGAGGAGTTTTACCGGGAAAACAAAAAAGATGTAGATAGAATCAACGAAATAATCGATGAACGAATAGACGGCATTTCCGAAGCCGTAGAAACAATGAAAAATAACCAATGGCTCTCAGACTCTCAACAAGCTTACTTGGAAAGTGACGACGAGCTGGCCGATGAGATGGATAAGCTGGCCAGAAAAATTAACTCAAAACTCTAACTAACTTCGCTCATTGCAATACCATATTACTGAATATATCATTAGTACAATGCCCATCTCTAAGAAAGTTATACTCCTAATCATTGTTTTGAATATTCTTACAGTTTTAGGACTATATGCCATCCTAGAGATCTTTATTACAGATCGATTTGCCGCCATCGAGAAAAATGAAATCTTGCAGGATTTATCTAGAGCAGATAGTTCGATCTCAGAAAGATTTAAACCTATCGTAGTTTTGAACAAAGATTGGGCTAATTGGGACGATAGTTTTAACTTTGTTTCAGATTTAAACCAAGATTTTATCAACACTAATCTTGTTAATGAGACTTTTACAAACTCCGGTATAGACATGATTCTTTTCTACGATAAGGACGGGCAGTTAGTTTTTAGTAAGATAAGCAGTATTCTCAGTAAAGAAGAAACAGCCAAACTAGCTGAGGCGTTTTTATGGCTAGTTTCGAGTTTAAATAAAGATATCGTAACTTCTGTAGACATCCCTAAATCAGGTCTTGTCGCGAACAATAACGAATTTTTATACATTTCCGCTCACCCAATTTATCCAAGTGTCGGTAGTGGTGAAAAAAACGGTGCTCTATTAATGGGCCATTTGGTAAACAGCGAAGACCTTTTGAGTATAAAGGAATCCACTAAACTCGAATTCTCGATTAAAAATATTTCTGACTCAAGAACGTCATACGGCACAAATGAAGTAATTTTAGATCCCGAACAATCCAAACAAATCGTAGGTCGCACAAAAATTACAGATTTTTTTGGCTCTGAGAGCATTTTATTAAAAGTAACCAGCCCTAGAGATATTTATATTCAAGGCAGAACAGCTATTAGATACGTTTTATTGACAACAGTTCTTATCTCGTTTGTAATTTTAGTTTCGGCCTTAATTTTTATTGAACTGGTACTAATTAAACCGCTGGACAAAATAGTAAATGAAGTCGCTCTAATTAAGGATAATAAAGATTTTACTTTGCGAGTACACGCAGAAGGTCAGTCTGAGTTTAGGGCCCTTTCCGAGAATATTAATCAGTTGCTCGATACTCTGCGCGAGTCTACCGGAAGATTACGAAGAACAAATGAGTCTCTCACACAGCAATCTCAAGAGTTGGTACAAAAATCTCAAGAATTAGAAAAAATGAATCAGTTTATGGTAGGCCGCGAAGTGCGGATGGCCCAACTTAAGCAGCAAATTAAGGAACTTCAGCAAAGATTGGGAGAGCCGGAGAACAATAATGCCTAACATTGAATTTAATGAAAACACTATAAAAGCTTCTATGGGTACCTTCATGGAAAATGTGTATCTAATCGTGCTTTGTATTAAGCCCGATGGAACTATACTTTATGCGAATCCCCACTTCTACAAATCAACCGGATATTCAAAGGAAGATGTACTTGGAAAAAATTGGTTTGAACAGTTTGTACCGGTTAACAAAATCGATACTGTAATTCAGACAATGAATGCAATTGTTGAAAATAAATACAGCATGAAGTCTGAAAATGCAGTTGTTAAGAAAGATAACTCCCAGTTAATTGTCGAGTGGCACAATGTTCCAATAATTCAAAATAATTCAGTTGAATACACTGTAAGCCTTGGAATAGATGTAACTGCAAGAAACGAGGTCGAGTTGCTGATGAAGTTGAATGAAAAAACTATGAGGGAACGCGCCGAAATGTATGCAAAACAAAACAGCGTGCTCGAGGAAACTAAGATAGGCATGTTGAATCTTCTGGAAGATGCAAAGGAGCTTGAAGAAGCCCTGCAAGAAGAAAAGAAGAACGTAGAGCTTAAAGTTGAAGAAAGAACAAAAGAATTAAATGAGGAAAAAGCCAGACTTATTTCTTCAATTAACAGTTTTCCGAGTGGTTTTGTAGTAACCGATGAAGACGGAAATATTGTTTTAACAAATAATCTGCTTAATGACATTTTCAAAGTCAGACATGTTGAGTGGACTCTCTCGGAAATTTCCGGATATATGGAAGGCTCAACTGACTTTATGTCCCACTATAACAAATGTAAACGTGAGAAAAAGTCAGTACTTGTAAACGATATCGATTTAGGAAGAAAGTTTTTAGAACTGTACATAGCGCCGATCTTCTTAAGTCCTTTAAGCGATAAAACAATTGGAAACATCATACTTATTACAGATATTACGGAAGAGAAGATTCTTGAACGTTCAAAAGATGAGTTTTTCTCAATCGCATCTCATGAGTTGCGCACGCCGCTTACCGCGATTCGCGGAAATATTGAGTTGATCAAGAAACATTTTATGAGCAAGGTTTCAGACACTTCGTTTGAAGAAATGATAAACGACATCGGTGCTTCGAGTGACCGACTTATCGAGTTGGTAAATGAGTTCCTGAACATGTCGCGACTTGAACAAGGAAAGATTACTTTTGAAAAAGAATTATTCTCAATGGAGGAGTTAATTGAAGAAAGTATTTTCGAAATGGAAAACACCGCCGCCGGTAAAGGTTTATATCTTAAATATGAAAAACCAAACGAATCGCTGCCCAGAGTTATTGCCGATGCCAATAGAACTAAAGAAGTGCTACTAAACTTGATTAATAATTCAATCGTCTACAGCGATAAGGGAGGGACAACTATAAAATCAGTTTGTGAGGACGGTTTTATGAAAGTTTACGTAACCGACACGGGTCGGGGAATTTTGCCGCAAAATCAAAATCTTTTATTTAGAAAGTTTCAACAAGCTAACCCAAGTATTTATGCCAGGGATGCTTCAAAAAGCACGGGACTGGGTTTATATATTTCAAGATTGATGATTGAAGCGATGGGCGGAAAAATTTATCTTGAAAAGTCTCAAGAAGGAGAAGGATCGACTTTTGTATTTTCACTGCCTGTTGCTAAGCCTTAAAAAGGTTTAGAGTTGAAAACATAGATAGATTGTGAGTAGAATAATATATGGAAAAAATACTTTTAATAGAAGATGAAGTATTGATTTTGAGAATGTACGAAAAAATCTTTAATTACGAAGGTTTTGCTGTCGTAACCTGCGAAAACGGCATAGAAGGAATAGAGAAAGCCAAAACAGAGCAACCCTCCCTCATATTATTAGACATCATGATGCCCAAAATGGACGGATTACGTGTCCTTGAGACACTCAAGCAAGAACCCCTGACTAAAGATATCCCAGTTGTAATTCTTACTAACCTGAGCAGCGATGTCGTTATCAAAGACGCGTTTGCTAAGGGTGCTGCCGGGTATTTAGTAAAGTCAGAGATTGTTAACGATAAAATTGTTGAAGAAGTTAAGCAGTATATTAAGACCGTATAACAATCATTTCTCCCTTTTATTTTCAAAGTTAAGAAACTAAGTTCTGTTATTTTTTGTGATATAATTCCCGCATTACCAACCGTCAAATAAGACGGAATAATACAAGAGAGGAAAAATGGCAAACAAACCTGATAACCCAATTGACGTGAGTGCTATCCAAAGCGCACTCCTGGGACTAAAAGACTGGGTACAGAAGCTCCCGTGGTTCTGGAAGCTTATTATCTTTGGGATCAGTATCTTTTACGTACTGAATCCTGTGGACTTACCCGGTCCTATTGATGATGCTGCTGTGATGATGTTTGCAATGTGGCTGCTTTTCAACAAGCAGAAGAACGGCAACCACTAACAGCGCAGATGCGCAACTCAGGCTGTCCGGTTCATTTTTGGCAGCCGCTGCTGCGCACAGATGAATTGGACATATCCATATCCTCGAAAAATGCACCATATTTGGTACAAACCCAACTGTGGTGCATTTTCGTTTCTGTCCCCTACCCCTTTTAGCTCTGTTCCTATATAATACCGTTGTTATGCATAAAAAAGTTTTAATCGGAGTTGCATGGCCTTATGTTAACGGCGAGTTGCATATCGGGCACTTAGCTGGGTATTTGTTGCCTGCAGACATTTGTGCAAGATACAACAGGGCAGTTGGCAACGATGTACTTATGGTTTCCGGTTCGGACTGTTTTGGGACACCCATTACTTTAGAAGCCGATAAACGCAAGGTATCTCCGGCAGAAATCGTTGAAGAATATCATAAGAAAGACACGGAATTGTTTCAGGACGTTTTAGGTCTTACCTACGACCTTTACACACTCACTAATCATCCAAACCACATCAAAATTACTCAGGATTTCTTTGTTAAAATGCTGGAAGAAGGTTACATTTTCATAGACTCAACAAATCAATACTTTTCTCCAAAAGAAAATAGATTCTTACCTGATAGGTACGTTGTCGGGGAGTGCCCTTTTTGTGGCTTCAAAGACTCCAGGAGCGATCAATGCGATACATGTGGCAAGCTTATATCTCACGGAGAGTTAATAAACCCCAGAAGCACTCTTTCAGGCGATTTAGTCGAGATTAAGGCTACCGAACACTATTTTATAGATTGGAAGAAACTTCAGGACAAACTTGAAAAATATGTTGATTTGACTGGCCCAAATTGGAAAGATTGGGTTAACAAAGAAACACAAGGCTGGCTCAAAGAAGGTCTCCAACCTAGAGCGATTACGCGCGATTTAGACTGGGGAGTACCAATACCTACAGACAGGATTCCCGAGGATAAATTAATTAAAAATGCCGATTCTAAGAGAATTTATGTATGGTTTGATGCGGTCATCGGCTATTATTCTGCTTCTGTTTTGTGGTCAACCCAAAACGGTAAAGATTGGAAAGACTTCTGGTTCGGAGAGAACCTTAAGCATTACTACTTTATGGGTAAAGATAACTTAGTATTTCACGCGCTTTTTTGGCCCGGTCAGCTGATGACTTTTAACCCCGACTTACATTTACCGGATTTAGTCAGCATAAACATGTTTCTTAATTTTGAAGGCAAGCAGTTTTCCAAAAGCCGAGGAGTCTCTTTGAAAATTCAGGACATCATTAATGATTACGGCAACGACTTAGTAAGATTTTATTTGACATTAA
>MEWG01000002.1:0-6709 GCA_001773295.1 candidate division WWE3 bacterium RIFOXYD1_FULL_39_9 | reverse complement strand
CTAGGTAATTTTATTCATAGAAGTTTGTCTTTAGCTAAAGGTCATGAATTTTCCAAGGTTTACGATATAAATGAAGACACATATAACGCAATTAACTCAGCATTTACAAAATCCAGAAACCATTTAGAAAATTGTGAGTTTAGAAACTACCTTGATGATATTTTGGAACTTGCAGCATATGGAAACGCCCTAGTCGATCAACGAAAAGTTTGGGAGCTAAAGAAGAACAATGTTGATCATTTTGAAGAAACAATGACTCAACTTTTAGCAATTGTTGCAGCTCTAGGTTATCTGTTAAATCCTTTATTGCCGGAAGGGTCTGCAAGGCTTGGAGAATATATAGGATTTAATGGCTTTAATCTTTGGCCTGTAGAAGGCACCGAATTAGAAAGTATCCAAAAAATTGTAAGAGATATAAGAATTAGCGACGAACTCAAACCATTGTTCACCAAAATAGACAGATCTTAAACTATCTTCCGTAATTGTTGGGCGTAAGTGCGTAAAATCCAAATAATATTATAGGCAGAAACATTAGAAACCCTACAACAGGATGAATAAATGCAAAAATTGAGACGGCAAGTGTGCCGTAAATTATAATTCCAAACTTCAATATGTAGTCAGAGACTTTTACATTGTGAACCAAAATGAACTCATCGATCAGGTACGAAACGCCGACAACACTTTGAGATAAGAGTAATGCAATTAAATAGTTATTCACGTCGATAATTCCACTTAGATTAGCCATTATTAGAGTTAACCATGTTGACCCGACCGAAAAACATACGGGACATACTCTTCTACCAATAATTTTAGCTATAAAAAAAGCCGCTTTGTAATAAAAAGTAAAAAAAACTAATTGAAGTAAAACCGTAGAAATAATTTGTAATTGAATGCTCATGTTTTATTTTCCTAATCTGTGTTTAATAAACTTATAAATTAATATCAAATAAATTGCCAGACTTACCAGTAGTATCGAGTATTCTAGATAGAAATTAATCTCATTTCCTGTAGTTATATCATCCAGTGCGGCATAATCTAACGCCAGCAAGACCAAGACGATTATAGTAATTATTACTTTCTGAAGCTGTTTCATAGACTCTTTCGATAAATATATAATAGCATTTGTAGCGCGCAACTAAAACAAATGCTTATATAAGTAATGATCGATGTAATTGTGTTATACTTTCAAAAACTCATATAATTTATTTGGAAAGCGAGGTGAAATTCAATGGAAGAACAAAAACAAAGTAAGAACGCAACACTTTATTTAATTATCGGAGCTATAGCCGTACTTGTTTTGTTGGCTTTATACAGATTTAACTCTACAAAATCAATGGTCGCCGAACAGAACAGTATGGAGCAAGAGACAACACTAACCGACGCCGAAAAGAACAAGTCAGAACCACAAGTAGTGGAATCAGAGGGAGAAGAGGTTAAATCAGATCCATCAGAGGACCTCTTAGTAGATCCCCAGACTCTCATAATGGTAGAAGGTGGTTCCTTTTACTACAAACCTAACGAGATAAAAATTAAAGTTGGCGAGAAAGTTAAACTGACACTAAACAGCGTTGATATGATGCACGATTTCGTTATCGATGCGTTGAACATAAGAACGCCGATAGTTAAGTCCGGAGAAACAGGTACAGTTGAATTTACAGTAGATACCCCAGGAGAATACGAATTTTACTGTTCAGTGGGTCAACATCGTGCAAACGGCATGGTCGGAAAACTAATAGTTGAGTAGTAGCCCGAGTCTAGCTTGTACCACCGACAGAACACCTCCCAATGGGAGGTGTTTTTGTATATAACTTAGTCTTTCAGATATCTATCAAAGAATTCTACTGATCTGTTTAGTGCTGTGTTCAAGTTATTCGACATATTGTGGTCGTCGCCTTCATATACAAACAACTCTGTCACTTTACCTGCCTCTTTAAGCGCCTCATCAAGTCTCTCACTGAAAAATAACGGTACTTCCTCATCGGAGGTGCCGTGATGCAGCTGAATAGGTCCGGAAATTGCGTCAACATGCTTAATTGGGGTTATTGAATCCCAAAAAATTGGATTGCTGTTAAAGTCTCCGTATTTGTCAATTATGTCTTGTCTGCTCGGTCTGCGAAATGCTTGTTCCTGCGGGGATGGCTGCCAGGGGCGCGACCTGTGCCAATTAGTCGCCATATCTTCATAGGAAGCTACAACACCGGCCCAAATTACTCCGACCTTGACGTCATTTGTTGTCACCATCGATCTTAAAGTAATACTTCCGCCCATAGAATGCCCCCACATTCCTATTTTATCGGGATTTACCTTAGGAAATTTTTTAACAGACGCAACAGCATTTAACACGTCGATTGTGTACGCCGGAGAGTAATATGCACCTTCTGGTTTGCCCTCAGAACTTCCGTGTCCTCTATAATCGGGTCTAAAGACAACGTAACCGTTTCTGGAAAAAGCGTCAGTATAGGCTACATATCTTTCGGTAGTTCTATATTGCGCAGGTGGAATGTAACCGTGGTTAAAAATTACAACGGGCCATCCACCGTCCGGTACTTCTCCTAAAGGTACCGTCATCAACGCATATATTTTCAAGCCCTCAGATAAATAAGAAACAACATATCTCGAATAATTGGAACCGTTAGCTAAAGTCTGGTCGATTGTGATTTCACTGCCCGGATATTCCTGAGATCTCATGTATACGATTTGTAATGGATGAAAAGTCTCTTTGGTAGCTTTTTCTTCTGTAGGTAGGATCTCAATTCCCGAAAAAGGCAAATCTTGAGATGAAAAGAAGTGAGTGTTATATAGATAGTAACCTGCGTAGCCCACCAAAGACACAAGAACTAAAAAAAGTATCTTTTTGAGCATGAACTATTTTACTTTGTTAATGGCGTCTTGAGCAAGTTTGAGGTTTTTATTGTAATAAACTGCCTTTTCGTACTCTTCTTTTGCCTTGATCATATCTCCCTGATCGTAGTAGATATCGCCTCTAACAACATAAAGCTCCGAATATGCACGATTGTGATTGTTTAGAATGTTGTTGGTAATTTCAAAAACCTTGTCGTATTCCCCTATTCGATAATAGGACAATATCGGCTCGATTTGATACCAAAGTGTTCTAGGCGAGAGTCGTGTTGCAACTTGCTCATACTCATCAACAGATTTCTGGTATTCACCTATGTTATGCAAGGCTACGGATTTGTTAAATCGGGCATAGATATCATCCGGATTTAATTCAAGTTCAGTCTGAGCCATTTCTACTGCGTTTCTCCAAGCGGTAGCGGCTTCATAATTATCGCCCAATATTTCTCTTGCGAGGGATTCTTTTGAAGCAGGTATCAGCACAAGGTATTCATAATTAAATTTCTTCCAAATTACATCAAACTCATCCTCTGTATATTCAAGATCCTTGCCTTGCAACGAATCGTCTTGAACTAAGATATTTCTAGTCTTATCGTAACCTTTTACTACTCTAAAATGACCGATGTCCTCATTTTCTTTTAACCAGGTTCTTGTAATAACAGGAATGTCGATCGCGATAAATTTTTGGAGTAAATCCATATTTCCATTTGGTCTGTGTAGTGCTATAAAACCCTCTTTTTCAGCTCGAGATGCCATTTCCTGTAAAGTAACAGATTTGTCATCATTGTCCCCTCTTGCATTTTGGTAAGGTCTGAGGTCCTGTCCGAGTGTAAGTTGATCAATTTTTATATCATAGTAGGAAAGAGCCATGGATAGCGAGGCCGGTCCGCAGTTATTAAAAGTTTGAAAAGCGTGACTACCTACCTGAAGAGTCCTGCTTGAGGGCATTGTTGTGAAATCGTAGCTTGTTTGATTAGTCGGAAGTTCGTCTTGCTCTTTATTAGTCTCTTTAATTTTACTGAAAATGTCCGAAGTTTTATTTTCCAGCCTATCAATTTTTGCGTTAATCAGCTGTTTATCCGGGATAAAATAATCAAGAAGCGTATCTTTAAAGTAGTATCCAAGACCGAAAATTATAATGAGTGCTAATAAGATATATCTTTTCATGGGCAATTACCTACAACAATAATTTTAACATGATACACGTTTGGTTGTTTGTGCCCATTATCCTTGGGTTGGCAGGATTACTGTAAAGATTGTTCCTTCATCAACTTCACTTTTAACTGATATTTTACCTTTGAGTTTGTCCACAATCTCTTTTGTAATTGCTAATCCAAGTCCAAAACCTTCATATTCGTTTTTGCTTCTTGATTTATTTGCCCTATAGAACGGTTCAAAGATGTGTTTCATGTCTTCCTCGGATATACCAATCCCGTGATCCTCTATTGATATTTCTACGTCCTTGCCTTTTTTATAAACTTTTATATTTATTGTTTCTCCGTGTTTGTTGTATTTTATTGCATTGTCCAATAGATTTGTGAAAAGTTCGTCGAAAGCCGACTCGTCTGTAATAATCTTGATTTCATCGCCCGAAATAATTATTTTTTGGTCAGTTTTATCGGCCAGACTTTTATATTTTGAAACTAGTGTCTCCAGTTTTTGCTTTATTACAAATGATTTAACTTCCGTTGCCTCCCCGTTTTGATATTTACTCTTTTTTAGTAGTTTATTAATGAAATTACTAAGTTTGTCGATTTCCTCTACAGCACTTGTAAAAGTAAGTTTAGATTGTTCCACGTCTAAGTTTTTGTCCCTTGCAGTAACTTCAAGCTCGGTTTTTATGGCAGTAAGCGGTGTCTTTAATTCGTGAGCAGCATCAGATATAAATCTTTTTTGCTGTTTGGTCATTATCTCAATTGGTTTGAGGGTTCTGCCGGCAAAATAATAGCCAAGAGTTCCCGCACCAGCCAAGATTACTAGATTAATTAAGATTAATATATCGAGAGTTTTTCCGCGAACCTCAGAAAGTGCGTCTTCATCCCGTACTATGAATGCAAACTGTGCCCTTGGGTTAGGCGAGAAATAATTTAGTTCACGCAAACGTCTTTCTATACGATCCTTCTGGTTTTGGAACGCCCTCTCAGTAATAGAAACAACTCCGTTGTAGACAACTGTGCTAAAACTTAGTGTGATAACCATTATTATCGTTAAGTAGGCAAATGTAAGTTTAATTTGTGCTTTTTTAAACATTGTCATCGCTAATCATATATCCAAAACCTCTAATAGTTTTTATTAGGGGTTTAAAGTTGCTAAACTTCTTGTCAACTTTGTTTCTCAAATAACCCATGTACTGCTCGACTGTGTTAGGCAGGATCTCGGAGTCATAATCCCAAACATGCGCAGTAATAGACTCCTTTGATAGTGTTCTATTCTTATTTCTAACTAAATATTCAAGGAGTGCAAATTCTCTTCTTGATAATAAAATAGGTGTGTTATCCCTTGTAACTTTATATGAAATCGTATCAATCTTTAGATTACTGCATTCAAGTGTCGCATCAAGTGATTTCTCTGGGCGACGTAATAACGCTTTGATTCTTGCAAGAAGTTCTTCAAACGCAAAAGGTTTTACTAAATAGTCATCGGCGCCGGTATTCAAGCCTAAAACTTTATCATCCAACTCGCTTTTTGCTGTAAGCATCAGGATGGGCGTACTTATACCGTTTTTTCTTAATTGTCTGCAAATTTCCAGCCCATCCATCTCGGGAAGCATCAGATCAAGTATTATAAGATCAAAAGTTTCAGAACTGGCCAGATCGTGGCCCAAAGTTCCGTTTTCGGCTATATCTACCGAAAAAGCTTCTTGCTCCAGACCCTTTTTTATTGATTTAGCGATCTTTGGCTCGTCTTCCACTATTAGAATTCTCATGAAGCATATTATAGCCTCTTAGCTGAGAAATTGCTGATAACGAAAGCTTTTAAAAGGAAGAACCTCTCTGTCGAGAGGTTCTTCTACTAACAATATGTATGCGGTTAATATTTAGAATCTACCGCCACCACCGAAACCATCCCCTCTTCCCTGGCCAAGTCCTCTTGAAGGACCTCTTCCCATTATTTCACCGAGGGTGCTAAGATCAATCCCATTGTTTGCTGCCCATTCTTGCATTTCATTACGATGCTCTTCTGCTTTTACGTGGCGCTCTTCTGGGGTTAAATCTGACCATTCTCCCCTATTGTCTTGCCATTCCGCCATCTTTTGCAGAAGGAGTGCCTTCTTTTCCGAACTTAATGTTCCGTTATCTACTGCTTCTTGTAATTTGTTTTCGACACGCAGTCTATTTTGTTCCTGCATTTCATTTCTATGTTGTTCTATAACGGTTTCAACATCAGTTTTATTTAATCCGAACCTTTCCATTATTCTTTGTAAAAGGCTTGGAAATACACCGGTTGAGTCATCGGCGTAAACCGGGGAGATACTGCCCATGACTACCAAACTTGATACTACTAGAGCCATTGCTGTTACTTTTTTCATAACTATCCTTAGAATTTATTACTTTGCAAATACTAACCTGTGTAGCTGAGAAGTAGCTGAACTATCTTGTCTTTGTTAACTTGTCTAGTATAATGTCCCATAGCATGTGAAGGTCAAAACTAGACAAAAAGGAGGAGTAAAAAAGTGGTTACTGAACTTAAATCAACAAGGGCAGCGGTCAAAACGTACTTGAGTAGAGTCCTAGATCCGATTAAAACATCTCTTAGAAAAACATTAGGTGTGCGAGATCAGGAAGACTTAATATGGTTCTTAATACGTGTCGAGTCTCCCGCGCACATTCAGATTTTGGCAGCACTACTGTTT
>MEWG01000001.1:11577-18364 GCA_001773295.1 candidate division WWE3 bacterium RIFOXYD1_FULL_39_9 | reverse complement strand
GCGATATAAATCGGTAAAAAAACGCCCAAACCCGGAATCAATACAAATTGATTAATCTCCAGCTTGGGCGTTTTTACCTTTAAATCTAACTAGCTAAAAAACCAAATCCTTGATCAAATTCTTCTCCTGATCACTTCCAAGATAAGACTTAATATTTATATATTTTTCTATTCCGGAACCCTCGAGTTTTTGCTGCATCAACTCTTCAATCTGAAATAAGCCTACTGAATTGTTCATTATTATCTGGATATTAATAGGCTTCTCTTCGGTGCCATTTTCTATTTCGATCGCATCAATGGCCTGCGCCGACAAAGTGTGGATATCAATGTAACCTTCTTCGTAAGGTAATCTGGAGCGCCCCTCGCTCATGTCCAAAGCATCGGCAACTCTTACTATCCCAGCTTCAACAGTTAACGGCTTACCTCCGCTTCTGTGACTAATTATTGTGTGAAGTACTTCGGAAGTTATGATGGTTCGTTCAACCAGCGGCAAAAAGTCTAATATTTCCGGGACAATGGTGTTTGCTTTAACAATGCTAAATTCTTCATGCCCTTTTCTGCTGATAGACATTCCAAGATCGTGCAGTAAGCACCCAAGAAGAACCACTAATTCCCCATGTTCGTATGAAAGGCCATAATCCTTTTCTACTGAGAGCTTTATACCCTGTTTGTTTAGCAACCTAGCCATTTTCAGGCCGATATTGGAAACGATCTGAAAATGCACATGTCCGTGATCCGTCATTTTAAGTCTTTCCATAGCGTTTGTATTTATTACTTCCCAAAGTGTTTTTATTTCATCGCTGTTATTGATCTTTTCCAACGCTTGGGCTACTAACTTATTACGATCGGACGGTACTACTATTTTTACTTTTTTTATCTCCTCATTTATATTTTTCATAATTTAAGCATTATACACTAGAAATGCCGTACCTACGATATAAATTAGGATGTGGCACTCTTTCGGCTTCTCTGCAGCAAATAGTAATTGGAATGGTTTATGTACTATAGGGTTGTAGCTAAGTACTGCAACGAGTATAATTCCGCCAACAATCAAAAAAAGCAAAATAAATCCTAAATCGAAGGAGGAGACAATGAGACTGGAGTTTTATACCAAGACATGGACATGTCCAAGTTGCGGTCGAGGGCCTCATCTGGTTCCCGGACCACTGGGCGGTGTCAGCACATGTACAGCATGCGGATCGCCATTTACTGAAGACGTCCCGGCACAAAGGGGGTCGAAGGTAACCGAAGATCAGGTGCGTGCATGGTGGGCAGGAAAGGGGTTCTTTTGCGGCTATTGCGGCACATGGAACCAAAATAATAAGATCCAAGGTCCGTACGAGGGGTCGGGAGAACAGTACGTTGAACCTAATGTGTGCAGCCGGTGTGGCGCGGAGGCAGCAAACGGTATCTTCAGACCATCGACTGCATCCAACGAACTTGCTGCCCTTTTGATAAGAATGGGCATCGATGTAAGGGAAGTAGCGCCCAAACACTGGCATGAGATGCAGGACACAAGCGGGGAGGAAATTCGGGGCGATAACTCAGGGTATTCATTGCGCGAAAACGCTGACGAAAAGCCTCAAGCAGACCCTGTAGTTTTTGCTGTCTTAATCCCGAGCAGACCTTCCGAGACTATATCGGAAAGTCCAACCTGGGTTGAGCGCGCAACAACAGCTTTGTCGGCCATACCTTTGCGGAAAGCGGCCGCAGTAGCCGGGTCCGGTCTGCTGATCACTCTGTTTGTCCTGTTTCTGATGTGGGTTTTTACACCACACGCGGAACAGCTTAAAGTGGCAGGTTATGAATATTCTCTGCATGCAGGTTACAGCTACGACGATCAGGAGTTCGGCGAATGCTACCTGGACGATCCCGGATGCCCTGATTCGAGAATGACACCTATTGCAACTCGCGAGGACTGGATAGAGCCCGACGGCTACGACGTTGTGGCAACAATTGAAACCACAAGAATCGTGGAAAATGAGTACACAGATTATGTGTACTCCGGCAACGAAGTTGAGTGCGGTACTGATGACTTGGGTGGCATTGAAGTTGTGGCTTATTGCACGGAAACCCCAGACGAGATTAAAATCGTTGAGACTTCCGTTTCGTACGACTATGAAGAAATAAAAGCCACATACACGCCTTACCCGCGCACAGTGCTCGAGTACGAAGTGGACGTAGTAAGGTACGATCAAACCTCAGTAGGGTCCAACGGCCAGATCGCCCGACAGGTACCCACGCAACAATTGGTGTATCCGGACATCCCACTTCTGACTACGCCGGAGCCTTACCGTAACTACGGAACATTTGTGGTTATCTTCGAAAATGAAGAGGGCAAAATCCGTAGATACACGGTAAACGTCGACGAATGGTACCAATTTGTGATCGGGCAGATTTTCCCGAATGCTCAAGTGGACAACGCAGGAATCATCCATTCACTCGACAAGCCGTAGCCAGCTCAGAAACTTTGTAACACAGAGGGTGTTTGTAATTTCCAACCGGAATATGCAAACACCCTCAAGCTTTTAAATTACTCCGGACTGTCAGTAAAGGGTCCGTGATCGATATACATTCAGCTAGAATTTGTTAGAATGACAACACATGGGATCCATCATAGGAGTAATTTTTGAATTAATATTTGCACCTATTGCCTTAATACTTGAAACAATAGGGCTAACAATAACGTTGATCATAACTGCGGTGGTAGAGGCGTTGACCAGTTTAATACCTCACGAGCGCAGATAGAACTGTTGGGCAAAATCCCGGCACACTGTATTATGTATGTTGTGCCAATACCAATACTAAGCAAGGTAATACCGCGTATTTCCGAAAGCGATAACAGCCTGCTTGCAAAAACAATAAAAGGCGTGCTTTATTTCAAAGCACAAAATATCTATAACAGGATTGCACCATATATCGTGGGTAAAAAGGTTTTGGATGTTGGTGTAGGAATAGGCGGAATTTCATCATATTTGAAACAAAAAGGATTTGACGTTACGGGAGTAGATGTAAAAAACCTAACTCTGATAAAAGAATCCTCGCCAACGATCTATAACGGGGAAACTTTACCTTACAACGACAATAGTTTCGATACTGCAGTTATTATTCATGTACTCCATCATTGCAACGACAACATAAAGGTTCTTACCGAAGCAAAACGAGTAGCAAAAAGGGTAATTGTTGTTGAGGACACTTATAGAAACGATCTAGAAAAGTTTGTAGTTTCCTTTAATGATAATTTTGGCAATTTTGAGTTTTATCAGCATCATTACTTGACTACCAGACAGTGGAAAGATGTAATTGCCAAAAAGGGCTGGAACTTAATTCACATGGAAACCTATACTGAATTTACCTATGTACTGTACGGCAGATATACCCTTTTTGTAATCGAATAAGTGAGTTTTGGGTTGCGTCTCCGACCTCGACAAAGTATAATCAGCACATCCTATAGAATAATAAGACCTTAATAAAAAAGGAGATGATACAGTGGCAAAGAAATTGAGCTTGTTGGAGAAGTTCGAGTGTCAACCACCAGTTTTGGTGGCGACCGGTTTGGAGGTGCGCCAAGGCAAGCTTGATCTGGCGTGCGACCTGTTCGTGGAATTGGGCTTTCTCCTGATTCGTGTCGAGAAAAACCCTTGGGGCGATTTGACGGCGGAACTGATTGTACCCAGAACAGCGGCGATCCTGCATTTGGTTGAACCAACGGCGAGTTCGCATGGTGCGGACTCACGTAGGTACTCGCCAAACACCGTCTCATTTGAGGTGGCAAACAACCTGCGAATTGTACAAGCTGTCGGCGCGTGGGCTGATGAAAAAAGAGAAACATACGAGGTTGACCCCGTCTACCGGAATGTATCTTTTTTACATTTGAAGGGGCTCTTGTGCTTTTCCATCGAATTGAGGGAAATCAAGAGGCCGGCACCAAAGGAGAATAAGTGGCTGTATGAGAAGTCAGGAGGAGAATCGCAGACTGCGGAAGAAGAAAAAACTCCCGGCGCGGCTGCCCCAACGAACTCCTACGATCTCCGCGATGTACCTGCCCACGAGTTATTAGATTAACTCGCACTCTCGAAAAGGCGTTCCAATCAATGTGTGTGCTATGCACTACAGGGTTGGACGCCTTTTTCGTATCTACTATCAACTCACATTAACCTTTGACCATATTTTTTGATAATATAGTCCTATGAAGGGCTTTATTGAATTTATAAGAGAACAAGGTGTTATGGGCTTGGCCGTTGGTTTTATATTGGGCGGCGCGGTTTCAAAAGTTGTATCGGCACTGGTCACTGATATCATCAATCCTTTTGTAGGCCTGGCTCTCGGCGCGGTAGGAAACCTTAAAGAAGCGCACTGGGCTGTGGGATCGGCAAAAATTCTGTGGGGAGATTTTGTAAGTGTGACGGTAGATTTCATTATTATCGCTGCTGTTGTCTACTTTGGTGTAAAAGGACTGGGCTTAGACAAACTCGACAAAAAGAAGGGCTGATCGCATTATGTTAACTTCCGAAGATGAAATACAAATAAGAAATGCTGTGCCGGAAGATGCTGAGAGAATTGCCGAGATTGAAAAACAAATGTGGCTAATAACGTACCCGAACGAAGAATTCGGAATTTCCAAAGAGGATATTGAATCTAAGTTCGATAGAGCGTTAGACCGTGTGGAAGTTCTTCAAGATACTTTAACTTATCCCGATCATCGCTATCTTGTAGCGGTCGCGAATAACAAAATTGTAGGTTATTTTCATGGCATTAGCGGCCTAAACGAAAATCAAGTGGTCGAAACATATGTTTTGCCGGAGTTTCAAGGCAAAAACGTCGGGAAAAAGGCGTTGGACATACTCTTTCAATGGTTTGGCAAAGAAAAGTCAATTTTTGCAGAAATTGCAGCCTATAACACAAGGTCCATGAACTTTTTCAAATCTTTGGGATTTGTTGACGCACCGGGGGCGCGCAGAAAAGAAACCTGGAACATACTACCGTCTGGAAAAGAAATTCCTTTGATGTTTATGCGTAAAGTTATGGGAAGTGTTCAGGAATAATGCTTGAAGTTCTTATTTTGATCTTGGGAATACTCATTGCCTCGGTAATTGTTTCATCCTACTTCATGTTATTTATCTACCCGTTGGTTGGTGGAGCGCCTTACGTTCCTACCGATACCGTAAAGGTAGATAATATGCTCGAGCTGTCCGATCTAGGTCCGGGAAAGATTGCCGTAGATCTTGGCTCAGGCGACGGAAGAATTGTAATTGCAGCTGCTAAAACCGGCGCGGAAGCACATGGATATGAAATAAGTCCGCTTTTAGTACTTCTATCCCGTGCCACTATTAAAAGGCTGCAGTTGAACAATGCGGTCATTCACAGCGGTAGTTTCTGGGACGCCGATCTTTCGAAGTACGATGTAATTTTTATGTATCAGCTTCCTTACGTCATGCAACGACTTGAACAAAAGTTTGTTGATAACTTGAAACCTGGCGCTGTAATTATTTCCAACGCTTTCTCTATTAAAAACTGGAAGCCCTTTAAAACCTCGGGCACGGTTTTTGCCTATCGTGTCAGCGACAACTGGCCAAAATAAACTGTCTAACCGTCTGGATCACACACCCTAACCCACAGTTAATAACTCTCTCCAACTGGTAGTAAATTTTTTGCTTTTCTGACCGCTTTTTCCTTTCCAATCCTTGGCAACTCCACAAGCTGCGTAAAACACGGTGTCTGTTTTGTAGTGATCGTTTATTTTATCCACAAGTCTGCCTAGTATATTTTTTTTACTTTTGTCTAAAGTACCAAACAAGCTTAACGGAACATGCGCGCTTGTACTTAGAATGTCAGTTACGAAAACCCCTGCTTTTGCGTATTTGAAACCTCTTTTGTAGGCTTTGCGCAAAAGAGATATGGCTGCCTTAATGAACTCCCCTGTGTTATCTGAATAATCCAAAAGTTCCTGCGAAACAAATGCTTTGTACTGACGATCGTTCTTTCTAAAACCACTGGTACGTATAAAAACACTTATTTTTCGGGCAACGGCGTTTTCTGCACGAAGCTTGTGGCACGCAAGTGCGGTATAAGAGGACACTGCCTCCTCAAGATCGGTTAGCTCCATTACGGCATGTCCAAAAGATCTGGAGCTTAATATCCCTTTTTTAGTTTTAAATTCCAAATCCAAAGAAATGCAGGCAGTGCCGGCAAGTTCCATTTGTGTGCGCAGTCCCGACACCGTCATGTACTGCCTAACAAAAGCAGGAAGCGCATTTTTAAACTCAAAGGCTGTACTGATGTTATGGGCACGCAACATTTTGCTGTATTGCCGGCCTATACCCCATATATCTGATACGTCTACCTTGTCTAATAAACCATCTACTTCCCTCGGTGCTACATTGATCAGACTCAGTACTCCATTGAATTCCGGATTTTTCTTTGCCAGCTCGTTGGCAGCCTTAGCCAGTGTTTTAGTATGAGCAATTCCTATTGAAACTGGAATTCCCGTACAGTTTTTAATGTAATCCCGAATGTCCCTACCAAACTCCGTGTAATCGTTTACATGCAGATCGGTCAGTTCCAAGAAAGCCTCATCTATGGAGTAATACTCTATGTTATTGGTAAACATACTTAATATCTCCATCACTCTTCCTGACATGTCGCCGTACAATTCGTAATTGGAAGAAAAAACTATAGCGTTGTTATCCGTCAAAACTTTTTTATATTCAAAGAAAGGCGCCCCCATCGGCACTCCCAGTGCTTTTACCTCATTTGATCTGGCAACTATGCATCCGTCGTTGTTGGAC
>MEWG01000001.1:0-11570 GCA_001773295.1 candidate division WWE3 bacterium RIFOXYD1_FULL_39_9 | reverse complement strand
CCACAGGCCTTCCTTCCAGTAAAGGATTAAACACTCTTTCGCACGACACATAGAAATTGTTGCAGTCCGCGAGCATAAATATCTTGCGCGGTACCGGCGAACGCTCCTCATTGTTTTCCGGTTTAGTCGGCATGATTGGTGTTTGGATCGTGAATTATATTTGTTACAACCCCCCAAATACGAAAGTCCTGCAAATCACCAAAGATTTCTTCCGCAGAATCTGCGCCCGCAGACGAGAAACTCTCCGATGAGAGATAGGCTCCGTTGTTTCTTAGATGAAGACGTCTAACTACAAACTCACCGTCAAGAAATGCCACAACAATATGCCCTGTTTTGGGTTTCACTGACTTATCTACCACAAGAATATCGTTATTAAAAAGACCGGCACGAGTCATTGCATTTCCCTTGCATCTTAAAAAGAACGTGGCCGGAGGATTTTTTACTAAAAGTGTGTTGAGATCCAAGAGCTTTTCCTTGTAATCCTGCGCAGGACTAGGAAAACCCTTGGCTGTTGATTCGGAAGACATAAATGAAAACATACTTATGTAATACCCGAATGAAACACGAAAGTCAAGAATATTTGTTCTAACCGGTACCGCTATTGTATCCTAATAACAGTTAATAAGAAGGCGTAAAATGATAAATTCTAAAAGAAAAAATATTCTGCTTTTCCTGTCCTTACTTTTACTGGGACTAGGTTTAAGACTTTACCACATAGAATTCGGGTTACCTCACAGTTTTTATGCCGATGAGCCAGAATTTTCAGAGTTGGCAATAAAATATACCTACGAAATTAAAGACATCGTCAGAAACAATGATTATTACAAGCTAATTCCCATCTCGTATGTTTACGGTACATTCCCAACCTATCTACTAACGGTTTTAGTGATGGGTTTTAGTAAGATCAACAATTTATTCAATCTACCGTTTGATAAAACATCTCTCTTTATCTTCCAACGTGTAATTACGGCTTTCATCTCACTATTAGTTGTTGTGGCTACCGGATATATCTATAAAGTGCGGTTTTCAACCGCCCGGGGAATAAAGTTTTCAGAAAATCGTGGGCTTTTCATTGCAGTTCTTCTTGCCGCACTTAATTGGAAACTAATAGCACACGCACATTATGTGAATGCGGATATTTTTATTACGCTGCTGATTTGTCTTTCGATTGGTTTTTTACTTCAGTATCACAAAACTACCGGATCAAAGTATTTAATCTTAAGTGCAGTATTTTTTGGTCTAGCGGTAGGAACAAAAGTCACGGCCTTAATGACACTGCCCTTCCATTTATGGCTAATTGCTGATAGAAAAGACTTGAAGGGCTTTCTCGCGTACTGTTTTATTATTCTCGGAACATTCGCAATAACTAATCCCTTTTCAATAATCTTCTCCGGAGATTTCATTACAAGAGTACTGTCGCTGGCAACCAAAGAAGCGGGAATGGTTTTTGACTCGGTCGATCTTTCTTACACCAAATATGTAGCTGCCTTGGCATACATTGCAACACCCTTTGTTTTTATGATTTCTCTTTACGGGATGTGGCGATCAAGCAAATTCTCTGGTGAGAAAAAACTCGACATGTTTCTACTAAGTTATGTTGCAACTTATTTACTATTCTTTACTTTACAATCAAGAAGAGTAGATAGATGGGTGCTTCCTGTTCTTCCGATTATCCTTGTTTACGCAGCTTACACGATTGACCAGATATTTGCGCTAACTCGGTCAAAATTTAAACCTATACTTTTGCTCGTGCTTGTAGCAACGCTATTATATTATGTTTTCTTTACGGGAACTTTGTTATCTCAGTTTAGAAGGGATACACCTAAGTCAGAAGCTTACCTCTGGGCAAAAGCAAATCTGCCGGAACTTTCAACAAAACTTGCCTATACTGAAGAAGGCTTGGATCCGCTTAACAAACTACCTTTTGCTACTGTTATAAAATTCAAGGTTTATGCTTCAGAAAATGCGCAGTTCTTTACTCCTGAAAATCCTGAACTGTACGACTACGTTATCATCTCATCAAGACCTATGGAAAACTACAAAAGAGAAGAGGTAAAGACTAAATATCCCTTTTATTACAAAAAATGGGCAGCATTCGAGGAGGTCCTGATGGACCCCACAAAGTTTGAATTGATCAAGGATTTTACACTCAACAAGCCGAATCTAATTCCGCTGTCTGACGTGTACATCTATAAGAACTTATAAATAATCTCGAAGACGTTTACTTCTGGAAGGATGTCTGAGTTTTCGCAGAGCCTTTGCTTCAATCTGTCGGATACGTTCTCTGGTTACTCCGAACTCTTTTCCTACCTCTTCCAAAGTTCTGGTTCTACCGTCCTTTAAGCCAAATCTAAGCTCGAGTACTTTGCGCTCTCTGGGATTAAGAGTATCTAAGACATCTTCTATGTGATCTTTAAGAAGCTCTCTGCTGGCTGCCTCAAAAGGAGAAAGTGTAGATTCGTCCTCAATAAACTCTTTTAATCTTGTATCTTCTTCTTTTCCAACAGGTGTCTCAAGCGAAGTGGTTTCCTGCGAGATTTTAACTATTTCATAAGCTTTCTCAGGCTCGATCTCCATTACCTTTGCTACTTCTTCCGGAAGTGGTGTTCTTTCAAGTTTTTGCTCAAGATCGCGCTCTATTTTCTTATATTTGTTTATGGTTTCTACCATGTGAACCGGAATACGAATTGTCTTGGCCTGATCCGCAATAGCACGGGTTATGGCTTGGCGAATCCACCATGTAGCGTATGTTGAGAACTTGAATCCTCTACGCCAATCAAACTTTTCAACTGCGCGCATAAGACCGATGTTACCTTCTTGGATTAAATCCAAAAACTGCAGCCCACGTCCCATATAACGCTTGGCGATGGACACTACTAGTCTTAGGTTGGCTCTAGCTAACATTTCAGCGGCCTTTTCGTCGCCCTTTTCTGCACGTTTTGCCAAAGACACTTCCTCTTCAGCAATCAATAAGTCGTACTTACCAATCTCTCTCAAATACATTCTTACGGGATCTGCAGATAGCGTCTTATCCAATTTGATCTTAGATAAATCAATTTCTTCCATCTCTGCGAGCTTTTCGGCCGCTTTTTCGGAAGCTACATCGAAGACGTCTACGCCTGCTTCTAGTAATTTCTCGTAAAGGAAATCCAATAATTCCAGGTTTTCTTCAGCATTGGGAAATAATTCCAAAATGTTATCTATGGTGAGATAACCTGCTTTTTTACCTTTAGATACAAGCTTGTTTATGCTTGCTTCGTTTATTTCGATATTTTTAGTTGTCGGGGTTTCTTTGCTTTTTTTAGCTGTTCTAGGCATTTATGTTTATTTGGTAAATTGATACGTTAAGCTTTCTCTAACAAGGCTCTTTCGTCTTTTAATTTTTCGAACTCTTTGGTCAACTTCGCCAGCTGTTTGTCAGCTTTTTCCTTTTCTGCCAGCTTTATCTGCTCGGTAAGATAAACCATCTCTCGGGCAATGCCGGCTTTTCTAACTCTATTTATCATAGCACTCAGCTCTCTGACAAAATATGGCTGATCATTCAACAATTCGGAATGGTCCCACATGTATAAATCGGAAAAAACCTCTTTTTGACTGGCTTCTAGGCTCTCTGAGAACTGACCAGGAACAAAGTCCTTGGACACTTTTCTGTGTTGTAAAATGGCTGTAAATATAGCCTTTAGTGTCTCGTTTTTAAAGTCCTCAGGCTTAAGCTTATACGCATATTCCTTGAAGGTGTCAAGATCTGCCTTAAGCAGTAGAGATATTATATACGATTCCAGCGATTGTTTCGACATAAACACAGAATCTTGGACATCCGGCACCGACTGATCCTGATACGTATCCGGATGGGCCAGCATGGAAATAACTGTCTCGGTGGACAAATCCAGTTCTTTTGCAATCTCTTTTGAGTAATGATCTATCAACACTTTGTTGTTTATTTTTGAAAACCACGGCACTAGCTCGTCCATTATTTTCTTTTTCCCTTCAGGAGAAGTCTTATTATACCTCTTAATGACGGACAGAAGTATAAAATCATACGCAGGTATTGATTTCTCCAGCATCTCACGTGCAACAGACACTCCTTTCCTGATTACCTCGTCTATATCCTTAAATCCTTCCGGAATTACTGCTGCTCTGACATTAAAATCCATGTTTTCTGCCAATTCCACGGCTCTAAATACGGCGGCGATTCCGGCGGTATCAGAATCAAAGCAAAAAGTAATATCTTTTGTATATCGGCTTAAAACCTTAAGTTGTTCGGTTGTTAAAGAGGTGCCGGAAGAAGCTATAACATTTTCTATCCCTGCCTGATGCGCACTTATGACGTCCATTTGTCCCTCTACAAATACAGCACCCTCTTTTTTAATTGCCAGCTTAGCCTTATCTAAACCATACAAAAAGCTGCTTTTTTTGAAAATTAATGTTTCATTTGTGTTTAAATACTTAGGATCTCTGTCAAAAATGGTTCTGCCCGTAAATCCCAGAGTACGTCCGTCTATGCCAATTAACGGAAAGAGTACGCGTCCTCTAAATTTATCTATGTAATCATAGGCGCTTTTTTTAGTACTAACTCCCGCTGCAACAAGATCATCTTTGTTCAATCCTCGTTTAATTAAGAATGGTGTAATAACAATGGAGGAATCGGGCGCATACCCAAGCATAAACTTTTTAATAGTCTCGTCGGTAAGTCCCCTTTTCTTTTTTAAGTACTCCATACCGGGCTTTCCCATCTCATGCTGCGTCAATAAAAGATGATAAAACTTAACAGCTAGATCGTTTATATAAAACAGCTGTTTTTTTAGTTGCGAGTCGGGATCCAAAACAGTCTTTTCCACTTTAACTCCGGCTTTTTCTGCCAGAGTTTCTAGAGCACTCATAAACTCTACGCCCTCAATCTTTTGGATAAACGAAAACATATCCCCGGATTCACCGCAACCAAAGCACTTAAACATCTGTAATTCGGGAGAAACCATAAACGATGGCGTATTTTCTGAATGGAAAGGACACACACCTTTGTAATTTTTGCCCGCCTTCTTTAACGAAACGTATTTACTAACAACATCTACTATGTCTAACTTCTGTTTTATTTCGGATACTGCGTCCATTAGAGTTGGTATATCATATTAAACTTGTTAAAACAAACTTCTGAGAATTGGAAACTTCGATCGTTCTGGTGTAAAAATCTTAAATATTCCCTGTGTGAATTAAATACAGACCTATAAGACTTAATACTGTAATTGACTGCATCGATATCTGCATTAGAATAAAACACTTTTGTTCAGAAATATTTCCAAATATCTTTCTTAAAGGGCCTAAGTACGGGTCGATGTAATGGGGGTGATGTTTAGGTAATATAAATTGCTGTAAAAATTGGTAAAGTGTCTCACCTGCGCTGCGCACAACCCAAAATATAAGAAAGAAGGTAAGCCACAATTCCGGCTTTCCCAGAAACAATGGAAAAAACGCTAGAACAGCGTGCAAAAATCCATAAACTAACAAATCCTCCCACACAAACGCGCCTAGTGGAAATGCCCACCAGATTATAAATTGACACTCCTGGGGCGTTCTTTTAATCCTCTCTATTGAATAAACAGACAGTATCAAGCTTACGGAGCCTAGTATTATAAGGGAAGCGTGCATATAGTTAATTGTAGCTTATTTAGGCTTAAATCCAGTTACGAAAAAACTCAGACAACAAAATTATGGCGGAGGGAGGGGGGTTCGAACCCCCGTGCCCCTTACGGAGCGCGTCGCTTTCCAGGCGAGCCGATTAGACCACTCTCGCATCCCTCCCCGCCACACAGACATTATTTTACACTATATTGGCAGAATAGTAGGTACAAAACTGTATATATTAGATAAATTCCCTAAGTTCTTCTGTATCCAGCTTTTTAACCACCCCTGATACGTCTGACACGCGATCCCTCGGAATAATCAATAGAGCATCGTCTGTATCAACCACTACCAGATTTTTTACACCCACAACAGCAACTAATTTTTCAGGGTTTTTAATTTTGACAAGGTTACCCTCGGCATCAAGGGACAAAACTTTACCCTCTGAATACACTTTATTATCTTCTGAAAAATATTCGTACATTGAGTCCCAAGTGCCAAAGTCTACCCACTTAAACGGCAGAAGAATGGCATAACCTTCATTCATGGAGTGGGAAATTACATCTTCGGTAGGACCGCTTTCCATTTGAGCGTATATTTCATCAATTGATTTTTCCTCACCACGTTTGCCGATTACATCCTTTATTTCCATTAATGATTTATACCAACCGGGATTGTACTTTTTGTAATCATTGAGAAGTAGGTCCGGATACCAGCAGGTGTGATTGCAGTGCGTTACAATATGAAAGTCCTGAATAAGTTTTTTGGTCTTATAAAAGTCGTCAGTCCTTGGAACAAATTTATCTACTTTATAAAACTCCATCTCGTCATCTGAAACTATCTCATCTCCAAGCTGCATGTAATCAACTCCAAGTATTGGGTACGTAGCTTTGATACCGCCCGTAATAAATTTTTTATCGCGCTTAACTACTTTTTCCGTAGCGGTAATCATGTTGAGAAAAGCATCTTCGGGCGTTCTTATACAATCAACTTGAATTAGCATTAACGGCTCATCAGGAAAATTTATCGACATTGTAACAAAAACTAAACCTTCGGCAGGTCCTCTATTCTTTTTGTAGTCGGGCTCCAAAATATAATTTTTAACAGGGATTTCGCTTACTTGTTCCAGAGCTGTACCTAAATATCTTCTTTTAGTAGAAACATAGATGTCGTCTGCATTGAAAGATTTAACTAGAGTTTCAACAGTGTATTGAAAAAGTGATTTATCTTTGATTATAGGTTGAAATTGTTTGGGCTTTGCCTCTCGGCTGTATGGCCAGAATTTGGTACCCTGACCGCCTGCAGTTATGATTAGTTTCATAATTAATTTTACACTATTTTAATTTTGTTCTGGCTAGACTGAGTCTGCGCGGAAAAAGTGTTTAAAACTCAAGAGGCGCAGGTTGTTCATAAATGAATCAACATACGCCTCAGGATTAATAACATTATGCTACTGGTTGCGATTCAGGAGTCAGGAAGTACTCCCAGGCAGACATGCTAATCTCAACTAGTTCGCCCTGTGCCGGTACGAGATCGTTGCCGTAACGCATTTGGGCGGACAGCACTCTAAAGGTATGTTTCGTCGTATCCTTTTCTGGGCCACTGACGTGCTCAATGCGCGTGCCCGGCAGAAGTTGATACAAAACACCTTCGTAATGAACTCCTACCAAACCGCTTGTTACAAAGACCCTGCCTTCAAGCAGGCTCATCTCGGTTTTTCCATCCTTCATAGATCACTCTCCTTTTTTTCTTTAGTAGGTTATGGATTTTGCTCGTATTCTAGCACACTTCTTACTACCTATCTTATTATATTAGAATTAGCTTGGGAAAACTTAGTTTTTCTGGCGGAGGGAGGGGGATTCGAACCCCCGGGTGAGTTGCCTCACGCATGGTTTTCGAGACCAGCCCGGTATGACCGCTTCGGTATCCCTCCATGCCGTTTAATTATATATGATAATTTTTTAAGTCGGGTTTACAAAATCCAATACAATTATTTCTGCGACAAATCCAGAGGCGCGCCGTTTAAGTACAATTCGGCATGTCTAACACCTTCAAATTGCTGAGTCGTGTATTCAACCTGACCTTCAAGTCTTGGGTTATCGCAAACTCCGCCAAGTTTCATTTCGCCAGTTAGATAAACTTTGGCAATTCCCTGATCAATTTCTACTCTCTCAACCTTTAGATTTGACTGATATAGTGTGTTGTACAAGGCTCCTTTGCCTATAAACTGGTCTTTTTCGCCAAATAGAATACTTAAAGCAATTGTCACAAGTTCGGATGTGTCCTTGCCTTCCGTTAATGAGCTTACGGAAACCGGAAGTAGACTGTCGCCACAACCTATTTCGGTTTTAGCTCCACGTTTATTTTCGATATCCACATAGTAGACCAAAACCTCGTTTGTTCCGGGTTTGGCATCATCTGATTTTACGAACGCATCATTTAAAGGACCTTGTTCTCCTTTTCCCAGAGTTTCTTCCAATCTTGTGTCGGTAAGTGGCGCATATTCCTTGTAATACCACTTATAAAAAGCGTAAGAAACAGCCGCAGTAATTGCTAATATTATTAGAAAAATAATTATTGGTTTTTTAGAAGCAACTTGTGGTTCCATGTTCTTGATTATACACCCCTGAACTTATAGTATAAAGTGTGTCAAAATTTATAGAAAAAGTAATTCAAGCTGTCAGAACTGTGCCACACGGACAAGTAGCAAGTTATGGTCAAATTGCCCTTATGATCGGCACTCCGCGGGCTGCCCTGCAGGTAGGCTACATCCTACACGACTACGGCGATGACGGTACTACACCCTGGTGGAGAATCATTAACAAAGAGGGCTATATAAGCACCAACTGCGAAGAACACACATCTCTAATGCAGAAAGATTTGCTGGAAAAAGAAGGCATAAAGGTATCGAAAGAGCTTCAAGTCGACATGTCTGTGTTTAGATTTATTCCCGATGCAGAATTGTTGAAAAAACTGGAGCTGGACGATCGGTATATTGAGCTTTTGTACAATAAATATCTCAATTAAACTGCCGTCAACAAGCTTTATTATCCTATAGTAACTTGACCTGAAGAGAATTGGGCGATACAATAGGCATCATCACATAAACCAAGAAAGGAGCTCATCGTGTCGCGAAAAGCAGTTCTACCCCGTCCTTCCGGATACGTAACACCCCTGAAGGACCCTGTGCAGCGGTTTATCGTATGGTACTTGAACATGCGCAGAAAGCTGTTCTAGAGCCTGCGGAACCGTCATCAAAGACGCAAGGTTTGTATTTTTTAAATACCAGCCTTGCGTCGACACATTTTAAAACCAATTTTCACCCTAAAATCACTTTGCACTTTAACCAGAATTGAGCTACCATATGCGGTAATGGGAGTAATACTACATGTGGCGAGAAGACAGGTTTATTGCCTTCTCCCAAAACTTCATATCTGACCCTCGATTAGTTAAACGGCTATTAAAACAGTCTGATATTTCGTTCTCCGATACAGTTATTGATATAGGTGCCGGTACAGGAATAATTACCCAAGAACTATCTAAAGTTTGCGGTAAAGTTTTTGCTATAGAAATTGATACAGACCTATTCAAAAAACTGACTGCGCGTACAGAGCTAAACGTGACTGCAATACATCAAAATATATTAGATTGGCGAGTTCCTGTCAGTGACTACAAAGTCTTTGCAAACATACCTTTCAACTACACGTCTAGAATCATGAGAAAACTGTATTTCCTTGAGCATCCCCCAACTTCGGCGTATTTAATAATGCAAAGAGAGGCAGCAAATATGTATTCCGGCTATCCGAGGGAAACTCAAAAATCACTGCTTCTTAAACCTTGCTTTAATATCAAGATTCTACATAAATTTCAAAAAACTGATTTTTGTCCAAAACCTGCTGTAGAAATATTCATGTTAAATATTACAAAACTGAAAAATCCTCTTTTAAGGAGATGCGAGTTACCTGAGTATTTTGATTTTGTTGTCTATGGAACTACCAGATACAAAAAGACTCTTAAAAAGAGCCTAAGTAAAATATTTACACACGAGCAGTTTAAAAGGCTTTCGAATAATTTAGGTTTTCCGTTGGATGCAAAACCGCTTGATCTAACTTTTCGACAATGGGTTGAACTATATAAATATTTCAAGACAGGAGTTGAGTCTAAAAAGAGGCTATTAGTGCACAGCGCATATACACGTCAAAAGATTCAGCAAAATAGATTAAAGAAAGTGTACAGAAAAAATATGACACATTCGAAACTTTTTTAACTCACCAGAGTGTTATTGGCGTAGCTTTCTTAACGTGCAACAGATAATTCATATTATTAATTTTTTCTAAGTGGTTCTCGAAAATTTCTCCATTATCTAGTTGCTTGATCTCAAAGTTGTACAAACTTCCGCTGTGGTAAATTATTTTTATTTCTGGAAAGTCGCCGATTTTGTCAGAAATGATTTTACACATGGGCACTAATTCACCAGTCTCATATTCAGATGTAAATGTTTCTTTTTTCGTGTGCCAATTACCCGCTATTAATAAAGTTTTGTTTTTAGGATTGTAGTTGTTTAAGAAATTTTTGGCATACGATGCGTCTCTCTCATTCCATGTTTTTGTCGAAGTTGCTGAATCAAAACAAAATAAGTTTTTAAGCATTCTTTCTTTGTGAAGTCTTCTTAACAATGCTAAATATTCCAAATTGAAACGACCGTCACCAACAGGTCTATTTAATAAACTATCTGAAAGCACATTTTTGTCTATGAAGTGAGTCAATGCGCTCTGTATACTCAGTGGATACTCTAAAGCGATGGTGTTAAAACCAAATTCCTTAAAAAAATAATAGTAGATATTGGCATTTTCCTTTACTCCATGTGACTCACCTATGGCCAAGATATTATGACTACTGATAGCACTTGATAAGTCAGACTTTAATGCCGGGTCCATTTCTAAATCAAATTCTGTTATTTTTATATTAGCTATCTTTGCAGTATCGATCATTTTACAAAAAATTTTACCGAGGCTAGTCCATTATAGAGCATAACCTCGGTATCTTTCAGCACATTGCGGTATGGAATAGCTCCACCATAGCTTTTGAGATAGGTAATCCTGTCTCCTCCTCAACAAATCCCCACTGCCCGTTTGGGTTTATTTCAAGAAACCAGTATACACCGGACTTATCCAGAAGGAAGTCCAAGGCACCGAACTTCAAACGTAACTGCTGTACTAGATCTACACAGAGCTTTTGCATATGAGTAGGCAACGCGTGTATGTGATAGGTCAATGGGTGAGAATTATCCGTGATTCCTTTTCTCCAATCCACCTCGTACTGTAATTTACCCACTTTATTTATCTCGCATGCAAAGCATTTTTCACCCACCACTGTTACACGAACATCTAGCGCATTCTCTACTTCCTGCTGAAATATGGCCGGCGCAAGCGCTAACCCAGACAAATCAGTTACCTGATCACGATGTATTCTTGTGGCATAGAAAACGTATGTGAATTTTGAATCTGAGGCATGTTGTGTACCCATTATTTTGGTTACACATGCGCCGTTTTCTTCTAAAAAGCGAGAAGCCTCATCAGGGACAGATGTAACAATGGTATTTGGTATGCGCATACCCAAAGATCTAGCAACCTCTATCTGAAAGAGTTTGTTGTTTGCTTGTTGAATTTCCCAGTAACCTGAAACCCAGAGCTTATTGCGTAAAAGGCCATATAACGCTTGGACGGTCTTTTGGTAAGCACTGTGCGTATAGTCCGCATAAATAGGGTCTACAGGGAAATCTTTAGGCAGCAACAATTGAGGCTTCCTGAACCAAACTGCATCACATGAAGTCAGATTACGTCCGCTACTCGATATCTGAAAAGTACCCCCTTTGAGATTGAAGGTCAGGTCGTTCTCATCTGGGAAACGATAGGGATCAAAAACAACTATCTCTGTATCCAGATGCTTTTGTA